>CAZQTQ010000517.1:0-3155 GCA_964596025.1 uncultured Rickettsiales bacterium | reverse complement strand
ACACAGGCGACGACGACACAGGCGACGACGACACAGGCGACGACGACGACGACACCTCGAGTGGAGACGACGACACCGGAACTACCTCAGAGTGCTGGTTCCAAGTGAACTTGAACACCCCCGTATCCACCATGCTGAACGACGTTCAATTCGTAGACGGCTCCCACGGCTGGATCGTAGGACACGGCGGGGTCATCCTCAGGACAATTAACGGCGGAGCCGTTTGGACGGAGACGGGGCTGTCCCAGCAGAACTGGACCGCAGTGGACTTCATCAACACCACCCAGGGCTGGATTGTGGGCAACTCGGGCACCATCCACCAAACCATCGATGGAGGTGAGTCGTGGGCCGAACAAGAGAGCGGCACCGAAGAGGACCTGCGGGATGTCGTCTTTTTTTCGAACTTGAGGGGCTGGGTCGTAGGGATGGGCGGCCTCATCCGTAGGACCGTCGACGGTGGCAAGTCTTGGAGTGCCCAGGAATCGGGCACAAACCGAGACCTCAACGCAGTCTACTTCGTGAACTCCACCCTCGGCTGGGCCGTCGGGGCCTTCGGCACCATCGTCAACACCACCGACGGGGGGGATACCTGGACCCCTCAGTCCAGCAACGTCGAGCACGACCTCTTGGACATCCTCTTTGCCCCGGACGGACAATCCGGAGTCATTGTCGGGAATGACGACACCCTCCTGGGCTACATTCTCAACGAGTGGATGGGTACCAAAACGGGGTTGGGCGTGAACTTGGACGGGATCACCTTTGTCCCGGACAACGTCCAGGTGGGCTGGATTGTCGGAGGCGGCGGCGAAATCAGCCACACCGACAACCAGCTCGAGTGGAACCCCCAGTGCACCAACACAACACAACCACTGACCGCCGTGTCGGCCATCAATGAGAACACCGTCTGGGCCGTCGGAGCTTCTGGGACCGTCCTCAAGACCGACACCGGTGGCCAGTAGGGCCGCTTCGTGGAGCAAGCACGGCCATGCCCCTGAGGCGCTCGCCCATCCCGCCCCTTCCAGCGGAGAGACCCAGAGAACACCGCGGGCATGACTTCGTTCTCTGAAACGAGCGACGGGCCCTTTCTGGGGCGCACGGAAGAACTCGAGCGCCTGGACCAGCTGTGGGCCAAAGGCAGCCGATTGGTCACGGTCACGGGGCCACCGGGGATCGGGAAGACTCGTTTTGCGCGGTCCCACCTAGACCGGATCTTCGCCGACTCCGGCAGCGCGTGGGGAGAGACCTTCTTCTGCGATCTCAGCTGCGCCACCTCCAGTGCCGACGTCGTCATGGCGGTCGCGACCGAGCTCGACTTCACCCTCAGCAGCCCCGACGAGGGCCTCGGCGAGGCGGAGTTTCTGGGCCGGGCGCTGGATGGTCTGGGCCGGGTCCTCCTGCTCCTCGACAACTTCGAACAGGTCGCGGAGTACGCCCAAGAGACGGTAGGTCGGTGGCTCGAGCTGGCCCCCCAGCTCTGCTTCCTTGTGACCTCCCGGGGACGACTCCGGCTTCGGGGGGAGGTCCTTCTCGAGCTCCAGCCCCTCAGCGAGGCCCAAGGGACCGAGCTGTTCGTCTGGACCGCTCAGACCGTTCGTTCGGACTTCTCGGTCTCGGACGCTGAGCAGAAGACCGTCGAGACCCTAGTGCGTCGCCTGGACGGGATTCCGCTTGCCATCGAGCTGGCAGCATCCCGAGCCACGGTTCTCTCTCCCGCGTCAATCTTGGAGCGCCTCGATCAGCGCTTCCAGCTGCTTCGCCAGCGAGGTGCTGGCCTCTCGACCCGCCAGGCGACCCTGCGCGCCGCTCTGGATTGGTCGTGGGAACTCTTGTCCGAAGATGAGCGCAAGGTTCTAGCCCAGTGCTCCGTGTTTCCCGTGGGCTTCTCCTTGGAGGCAGCCGAGGCGGTGGTCTCCCTCGACTCCGGCTTCGTCTTGGACGTCCTCGAGGATCTCGCCTGCAACTCCCTCTTGCACACCAGGACACACGAGGGGCCCGGGACGGGCCTCCACTTCCGCCTCTACGAGAGCGTTCGGGCCTACGCAACCGAGAAAGCGGACGAGCAAGGTCTCCTGGGCCCGGCGGAAGAGCTTCACTGCAGCTACTACCTGAGCCAAGCCGCGGACCGCATCGGTGAGTTCGGCTCGCCCGAAGGCGACGACCTCGACTGGTTCGAAGCCAACCGAGATCACCTCGTGGCCATCCACCAGCGCTTTGGCCAACGGGCTCCCGCGTCCTCGATCCGGGCGCTCTTGGCCCTGTCCCACCTGATGATTCGTCGCGGGCCCTTCGACGCAACGGTCGCCCTCTTGGACCCCGCCATCGAGGCCCTGGACGAGGAACTGCCGGTGGAACTACGGGCACGGCTGTACTTCTCCCGAGGAGTCGGACGAAGCGGAATGGGGCGCACCGGCGAGGGCAATGAGGATCTGCAGCGCACCTTGGACCTTGCCCGCGCCCACGGACTGGAGGCGCTGGAGGTCAAGGCCATCCTCCACCGGGGCCTCAATGCGCTCCGATCCGGCCAACTCGGGGAGGCCGAAGACCTGTTGAGCAAGACCGAGGAGCGGGCACGGGCCGGAGGGCACGGCCGCTTGCTCTGCCGCGCACTCGTCTCCCAGGGGATGGCCCTGGAAGCCAGGGGGACCTTCGACCGAGCCGAAGCGTGCTACGGAGAGGCACTGGACCTCGCCCGCAAGCTCGGCGACCGCTGGGAAGAGGCGCGAACCCGAAGCAAGATGGGAACCCTCTGCCTCTTCGTCAACCGCTGGGAAGAGGCCCGCAACCACCTGAACTGGTCGATTCGGCATGCGCAGGAGATCGGCGACCTCTTCATCGGCACCTGCTCTGCCTACAACCTGGGGCGCCTCGAACTCAATGCGGCCGACCTGGGGGCCGCCGAGCAGCAGCTGCAGGCGGCTCTCGAGGGCTTCGTGGCGATGGGAAACCGAAACTCGGAGGCCTTCGTCCGGGTCGAGTTGGGGGTTCTTCACCTCGATCGAAGAGCATTCGACGAGGCACGCCAGCACCTCCGGCAAGCCGACCAGGCGCTGGGCGGCCAGGGGGACAGCCTGATCGGCGGCTACTGCCAGTTGACCTTGGCCGAAGTCGAGCTGGTCGCGGGACAACTGGACGAGGCACGCCGCTGGCATCGAGCC
>CAZQTQ010000516.1:0-3167 GCA_964596025.1 uncultured Rickettsiales bacterium | reverse complement strand
CCCCACCGCCGCTGGAGTCATCGTCGTCGCCGAAACCGCCATCACCGCCGTCACCGCCCGCACCTCCGCCACCCCCCCGGCTGCCGCCCGAGGAGGTGCAGCCAGGAATGAGTCCAAGAAGCAAAACGAGCGCCAAGAGACCCGGGAGGACAAAGCGGAGAACCGTCACGCAGACTACGGTAGAGCGCAGGTGCCCCAGGGGTCAATGAAAGTCCGCACAGCCATCGATTCTTAGGCCCCCTGATTCCGGGGCCCCTGCGGAGCCCAGGACTGAGGGCGCCCTCGGCCACCAGACGGTACGGCTAACCGTCCGACTGCAGAGCGTTGATGTAGCTGGTCGTCGCGCCAGGGGCAGCGGCAAAGGGCTCCAAGGCCTGCCGGAAGGCCTCCATCGACGGATAGCGGTCGCCTGGATCTTTCCGCAGGCCCCGTAGGATCACCGCGTCCAAGCCGGAAGGCAGGTAGGTCTCAGGCACGACTTTCGACGGTGGTTTGGCCGGCTCCTCGATGGTCTTGAGCAGGAGTTTTTCCATCGTCGGCGCGGTGAAGACCGGCCGACCGGTCAGGAGGTGATAGGCCGTGGCCGCTACCGAGTAGAGGTCGGCCAGCGGCGTGGCTGGCTCCCCCTGAAGAACCTCGGGGGCCACGTAGAGCGGCGTGCCCATAATCGTCCCGACTGCCGTCAGCTGCGGCTCAAAGGGAAGGTCGGTGCGGGGACGCCGACGGCCCGACCGGGCCGTCGCAACCGAGGAGGTCGCCGGGGCCCCTCCGTCCTGAAGTTTGCGCGCGATGCCAAAGTCGAGAACCTTGACCGCCTCCCGCTTGTCCGCGGTGCGGGCAAGGAAGAGGTTGGCCGGCTTCACGTCCCGGTGGATGAGACTTCGGGTATGAGCCTCGGCCAAGGACTCGCAGGCATAGGACATCCAACGGCAGACGATGTCGAAGGGCTGTGGGCCCTCCTCGTCCATCTTCTCCTGGAGGGTGCGCCCCTCCATGTACTCCATCACGTAGAAGAGTTGACCCTCCTGCGTGATCCCGAAGTCAAAGACCTGAACCGTATAGGGAGATCGCAACAGCGAGGTCTCCCGCGCCTCGACCTCGAAGCGGCGGCGCAGCGCCCCGGAGGCGTCCTTCTCGGGGTTCACGACCTTGATGACGCAGGGACGACCGAGATCCCGGTGCCAAGCCAGATACACGACCCCCATCGCGCCACGCCCCAGCTCCTTCTTGATCTTGTAGCGGCCCAGAGATCGGGCCGAGATCAGACGCTGGTGCATGGCGTGGATCATGTCCGAAGCCACGAGCCCGACCCCGGCCATCGCGACAAGCGGGAAAAGGTTGGCCGCCAGATAGCCCATGGCGTCGGTGTCCTTGAGCCAAGTGACGAGGTTCCCTTGATGGGGACCAAAGAGGAAGACCGACAGCGGGTAGCTGAGTACGAGGAAGGAAACGACGGGCAGGTGGGTGCGCGCCTCGCCCGGAACCAGGATGGTCCTCGCCGTCACGAGCAGGGTGATACCAGCGACATAGGGGCTCCTTGCCCCACCCGTAGCGGCTGTCATGTAGCCCAGAGCGACCGCAGGCGGAGCAAAGATGAGCCAGTCCATGGCGGCCACCGGAAATTTCTCCGCCGAGCGCAAGAAGATCCACAGCGCAACGAACCACAGGGTCATCGCAAAACGCATCACTAAGAAGGCAGGCAGCGGTAGAGTGGGCCACCAACTCTGGAAGGTCAGAAAGTCGACAACGCCAAAGAGGGGACTGAGCAAGGCCCCAAACATGGCCGCGGTCAGGAGTCGGGTCCGAAACAGGCGCGTGGTCTCGCGCGAAAAGCGGGACTGCAGGTTCTCCTGGATCGTCGGCGCACGAGCAGAAGGTCCTGGCGCGCCGCGCTGCCCCGTCCTCTCTCGTGCCACTGCCTTACTCCCTAGAGGCCCAGCGCACCCCGTGTACAGGGGCTGGCGCGCAAGTGTAGGCCGCGGTTGGGTGCCCGTCGAGGGCGCGGAAGCACATCAGCCGCAGCCCCCGCAACCAGGGCTGGGAGCGATCTCAGCGCTCCCCTCCACAAAGAGGCCCACTGCAACCGGAACGGGGCTCCCGCCGGGCTCATCGACAACGATCCCCGCACGGCTCACGTAGAGCTGAGACGAGGGCCCACCGTCGAGGTTGAGGGCATCGACACAACCCTCGGCCTGCAAGAAGGACGCGAACTCGGACGCAAGGACCGGGCTGCCCACCACCATGACCTCGAGTCCACCGGAGCGGAGAATGCAGAGCGCAGTCCGGCGGGCCGCCTGGCGCTTGAGGGGCACGACTTCGCCCCCCACGACCAGTCGCGGTCCCACCTGAAAGGCCTGCTGGACGCCTTTGCTGCCCTTCCAATCGCGGGTGTGCACGATGGAGGCCTCTTTGCCCCGGAGGGCGAATACCCCCCAATCCACGGGGCGGAGCTTCGCACGCTCTTCGCCATCGACAACCAGTAGCCCCATGGGGCTGCCGTCTACGTCGAAAAATGAGGCGTTAAAGACCGCGGTGGCACCCGTCCTCTCGGCGAACTCCCGAGCAGAAAGCGCCGGCTGTCCGTGATCCCGCGCATCAAGCATTTGGAGCCGAGCCTGGGAAAGATCGACGCGAAGCCGGTGGCCTGATGGGCCTCCCGGGAGGTGGACCTGTCCGTAGGTCAGGCCCTTCGGAGGCAGCTCCGGACTCCGGCTGGTTGCGTCCGCCCCCAAGAGGAGGCTAGCGATGGCCAAGGCGGGCAGGAGTACCGACCCACCAATGCCGAGCGGAGGACGCTGCCTCCCGGTAGAGGACAGCCGAAGATGCCCTCCCACCCTCACTCACCGGCTTCCGCTGGGACGTCCGCGCGCCGCAGGCGGTCGAGTAGGTCGCGGTCGCGACCGACGGCTTCCTCCAGCTTCGTCAGCCCATCGAGGCTGTCTGCAAGTCGACTCCAACTCGCCGGATCCCGATCCCGGTGAATCTCGTCACACGAGCCACGCACCTTTCGCAGTTGGTGGACACGCTCCGTGTTGTCGCGCCCGAGACCGTCAAGAACCTCCAGGCCACCGTTGACTACAGGGGCGGCATCGATCTCCATCTGCAGCGAGCGAACCGCGCTGTCGCCTTCATCCAGCCGGCGCCGGAGATCCTCCAGCAGGCGGGCC
>CAZQTQ010000515.1:0-3191 GCA_964596025.1 uncultured Rickettsiales bacterium | reverse complement strand
CCAGCCCTCAGCTTCGGGAGCTTCCATGCGGCAATCGCCAGCGCAATCGCCAGCAACACCAGCACTCCCACCAAGAGGGGGTCCATCAGCCCCGGAGACCCTTCCCGCTCATTACACGGGCCACAGCCGCCGGCAGAGCCCTCTTGACCGCAGCGTATATCCCAGGAGCCAGGGACCCGCCCACGAGGCCCAGGATCGGACCCCAAGCCCCCTGGAGCCCCTCAGGCCAGAGGGGCAGCGAGCCCATCGCACCACCCAGAACAATCGCCGTCGCCCGGGTGAGCCACCGCAAGAGGGCCTCGGTACCCTTCGAGAGCTTGCCGTCGTCGTCCAGGTGCTTAGCGATCAGTCGTATTCCGGGCTTGGCAACCTGGCCCGTCAGGATGTAGGCCGCCACGCCGATCATCGAGAGGCGGATACCGAGGTCTAGGTATTCCACTAGGGTCGTCTCCTTCGTTCCAGGAAGCCGACCCGCTGCTCCAGCAGCCGGACGTCCCCCCGCAGTTCTCCGATTGCTCGGAGGTGGTCGAGGTTGGTGGGCGGTGCCTGGACGCTGGACTCAATTCGGTGGAGGGACTCCTTCAGGGAAGACAACTCAACCCGGATCGCCTGGATCTCAGCCATCGACACGAGGTCCCCGGCCTGCGGCTGGCCCTCCTGAAGGCTTCGGATGTCCCCACTGAGCTGGTAGTACAACGTCGCCCCGGCGAGAGCCTGGCTCACGACCCAGAGGACCAAGCCGATCACGACCTTGAGCGGCAGCCTTGCTTCCGTAATGTCGCCCTGCGCCACGGCGTGACTCACTGCATCGCTGAGCCGCCCCTGCCGCTTGGCGCGTCTCGCAGCGTCTTCGATCACGGCGACGGCCTCCGTGGTGTCCCACGTTGGTTCCTCGTGGTCGTCCTCGGCCACTGCTAGTCCCCAGAGTCGTCATCGCTCGCGCTATCGTCGTCGCCTGCACTGTCGTCATCTTGGACGCTGTTGTCATCGTCCGCCGGGTCCGGCACGCCCTGGAAAAGGGCCGCCAGGATCAGGGCAGCGCACAGCACGACGCACCCTCCCACCGTGATCGCCTGTCGCCTACGTCTCGTCATCGTCAACCCTCGTGAGTTCAAAGTGGGGCAAGTCCATGAACGATTGATCTCGGAGCCCGTCGCCCCTGGTCATCGCATCGCCGTCCCAGTCGCCCCCCCATCTGAGCCGGTCCACGATGCCGAGACCAGCGGCAACGCCGAAGACGAAGCCGGCGAAGTGCCGCATCCTCTCCTGACCTTGCGCCGACCAGTCAATGGGATTGCAGGGGACTACATCCACGGCCCAGCCCTTGAGGTGCTTGCTGTTGAGCGTCTTGCTCTTCCCCGTCCGCACAAGCTCTCGCTGCCGCTCAGGGGACCGGATGCCCTCAAGGATTGAGCAGTCATAGTGGTCGATCACCTCGAAGAAGAGCCGTTGGAGGTCCTCGTGGACCGTGAGGAGCCGGTCGAGACTCGCCTTGCTGAACTTGGGCACCGGTCACCTCGCGGGGATCACGACCTTGCCGGCGTGATCGTGTTCGTGGGTTGCAAGGTTTCGCTCGACGCAGTCCAACTTGGCCAGGATTGAGGTCAGCATTGCGTAAACCTTCGCAGCCCAGAATCCGGCACCGAGAAGTGCCCCCGCCATGCCGGTAGCGAGCGGCCAGAACTCGACCAGGGCGGCCATCTTCTACCCGGGGCCCGGGATCGTTGGAAACCAGCCGTCTGCGACCATCCAGGCCATATCGTGAAGCCCAGCAACCTCGGCTGAAGTCAGGAGGGTTCGCATGTCGATCTTGGCCTCAGCCACCCACGACCAGAGGCCATCCACCACGGCCACAGCTCCACGCCCGTCCGGGTGGCTGAGCGGGTCTGTGGCGCGTTCCGTCTCAGTGGAGGGCCTGGGGTATCCCATCTCCAGCGAAACCTCCTCAGAGCGGGCCTCGGCACCCGCGGTGGTTGACATGATGAACCACTCCTTGATCACAGCTCAACCCCGTAACGATCCGCCATCCAGGCCTCCAGCTCCTCGATCTCGGCAGTGCGAAGCGACCCGTCGAAGGTCAAGATCTCGGACATCGTCCCATCGTAGTAACTCGGAACCTTCGAGGCATCTCGGGTCCCCTTGCCGATGTTCACGGTGGTCGCCTGGGCCTCCAGTGCGGCCATGTCGGTAGCCACAGCCCCCACCAGACCGTTCACGCGGACAAAGCCGTTGGAGCCGCTGGAGACGCAGACAACGATTGCCGGAGCCCCCTCGGCCAGGCTAGTCGCCCCGCTGGTGGCGATCCGCATCTCGTCCGGCGAAGCCTCATACACGTGATATCCAAAGCACCCGCTGCCCTGCGAAGTGATCCCAATATTGTAGTAGGACCCACCGCCCGAAGGGGCCCCGAACAGTCCCTCAGTGGCCCATGGGTTGCCGCTGACGCCGAAGCTCCAACCCCGAGTCAAGATGACGGCCGTCCACTCATCCTTTGCGGTGAGGGAGCCGTACAGGTTGATTCCGGTCATCGTGTCAGATGTCCCGTCGAACTGGAGTTCCGGACGACCACCGAGACCGATCTGGCTATAGGGCGGCTGGTCCGACGCGGTGGCCTGCGCCCAGTCGTTAGAGGCCGTGGATACGTTGTCCCACCCCGACACGTTGCCCGAGTTGAGCGTGATGCCCATGTCGGCCCGGGTCCAGACCAGCAGGTCGGCACTGAGCCCCCGAGGGTCGAAGCCAATCCTGGGGACGTCCCGAAGGGAGTGGGTATCCTGAGCCCCGCTCTGCCGGCGGGGATTGGAGCGGGTGGCCGGCATCAGTAAGAAATCGCTTGGATGTAAAACGTCAGGTTGCAAGTCTTGCTGGCGCTCGTGGCGTCTCCCTCAATCGTGAAGGCCGGATTTTCAAATAGGGGAATGGCTGCGCTCATCAGGTCGCTCGCGTTGGTCACACTGCCCGAGAAATCGAGGGTGACTTTGTACAGCTCGGACGTCTTGCTCTCATCAGAGTAAACCCGAACGATCACGGCCCCTGCGGTGCTGCTCAGCTTGCCGTGAACTCCCCAGAGGAGCCCGTCGGCTACTGCGCCCGAGTTCGTGGTGATCGAGGCCGCAGTGGTCTCGGAGCCATCGCTGATCGAGGCTGAGGTGATCGTATCGACGTTGATGTAAACGGGGATTGTCTGTGCC
>CAZQTQ010000514.1:0-3215 GCA_964596025.1 uncultured Rickettsiales bacterium | reverse complement strand
TCCTGCGAAGACAGCTCAGCAGGATCCAAGCCGACGCTCCGCACCAGGATGGACTTAATCACCTTGTCGATGTCACCCAGGCGCTGCCTTGAGTCCAGCAGAGACGCCTCGTCGACCCCGTAAGCGACGGTGTAGTTGACGTGCTCCAACGTGACGATCTGCCCATAGCGTTCGCTCTCGGCTGCGTCCGGCGGACCCTGCCCGGTGGACAGATCGACGTTGTTGTAGGGAGCGGGCTCAAAGCCACCGGAGGGAAGGCTCAGCCGGCTCGCGATAGCAACCGTGAAGCTCTCCACGAGGAGCTCAACATCCACGAACTGGCGGTCGAAGTTCTGGACGTGCAGCGTGACCGTGCCGACCAACTCGGCGAGGTTGCGGCGGTCTTCTTCCGCCTGTCGCTCCGTCTCCAGAGCCCTCAGGAGGCTGGTCGTTGTCAGTGTCGCGGCGATCAACACGACGACGAGCAGGCCGGTCATGACCGCGATCGGATGGCGCTGGAGTCGCCGCCAGGCGGCGCGAACGAGTGTATCGGGCCAGGCATTCACCTCCTCGTTCCGCAGGAAGCGGCGGAGATCGGCGGCGAGGGCCTGCACGTTGTCGTACCGATCACCGGGCCAGGGATCAGTCGCCTTGTCGACGATGGCCTTCAGTGCACGATCGGTCGGTGTTCCCGGCACGTAGTGCTGCATCGGATCCTTGACTGCGTCGCGAGCCTGGCGGATCGCTTCCCAGGGGTCGACGGCTCGGTTGGCCCTCCGAAGAGACACGAGCTCGAAGAGGATGAGGCCGAGCGCGTATTGGTCGCTGGGAGGCCGGAGGGCGTGGACGTTGCCGCTGGCCTGCTCGGGCGACATGTAGGGCGGGGTCCCCAGGATCGAACCACTCATTGTGGCCGTCGACTTCGAGGCGATGCTCTCTTCACTCGGCTCCGGATCCTTGGCGCTGATGAGGTGTCCGATCCCCCAATCCGCGACGAGGATCTCGTTGAAGTCGCCGACCATGATGTTGTCGGGCTTGAGGTCGCGGTGGATGACGCCGTGGTCGTGGGCGTAGGCCATGGAGTCGCAGACGTGCAGGAACAGCTCGAGTCGCGCCTTGAGGGCATGGTCCGCGTCTGGCTTCTCGCCGCGGTCGTAGAAGCCACGTGTGTCATTGATGAAGTCTGTAAGGTTGCCCCCGGCGATCAGCTTCATCGAGTAGGCGAGCTTGCCGCCCCCATCGAAGCCGTACACCGGGACGATTCCCGGGTGGTCGAGTTGAGCGGTGATCTGCGCTTCGGCGAGGAACTGGGCTGCTCCCTCTTTGCCCAGATGTCGCTTCAAGGCGACGGTCCGCCGCAGCGTGGTGTCCCGGGCGACGATGACCTCTCCCATCGCGCCCCGCCCGATCACCCCGAGCTCTTCGTGGCTCGGCCCTCCCAGCCGGCCGCTCAGGGAGAGGGCGGCACTACCGGAGATCAGGATCTGGCGCGCCGTCGGCCCCTTGATGTGGCCCTGGTGGAACAGGAAGGCGACGAAGGTGTGTGGGTTGGGATCGCTCACGGCCTCGGAGAAGTCGGTCCAGAGGGCAACGAGGTCGCCGTCGAAGTCCGGCGGTAGATACGGTTGCAACCACCCCAAGTCCATGCCTGAGGGTAGGCCATTCGACCGGTTCTTGCCCACACCCGCCGAATCCACATCGACTCCTTTCGAGTACGCAGACCCGCCGCCTGAAAGCCGTACCGATGAAGCCCGGTGGCTGGGTTGCCGCGTATTCAGGCGGTCTTGACCTCCTGGCTCTGTGATACGTTGAAGAGCGATGGCACGGGGACCCAACGACAAGGATCAACCGGACTTTTCAGACTTCATCGCCACGGAGATTATTGGTTCCAACGACGGGAGACACCGCACCGGAGACTGGACCGATATGGGGGAGAGTCCAGGGCCTGCAGATGGGATCAACCGAACTGCAGACTGGACCGATCTAGGCGGGACCAATGCGCCTGCAGGTGGGATCACCCGCACCGCAGACTGGTCCAACATGGGGGGGACAACCGCGCCTGCAGGTGGGATCACCCGCACCGCAGACTGGTCCAACATGGGGGGGACAACCGCGCCTGCAGGTGGGATCAACCGCACCGCGGACTGGACCGATATGGGGGGGCCAAAGCCGCCTGGAGTCGGGATCAACCTCACCGCAGACTGGTCCGAAATGGCGCCCTGGATCGGCACGATGGGGGGGGCAAGGACACCTGCAAGCACTGCGGGGGAGGCCCAGGCGCCCGCAGACGGGATCAACCGCACTGCAGACTGGACCGATCTGGAGGCACATTTAGCGCCTGCAGACGGGATCAACCGCACCGCAGACTGGACCGATTTAGAGGCACACTTAGCGCCTGCAGACGGGATCAACCGCACCGCAGACTGGACCGATCTGGAGGCACACTTAGCCCCTGCAGACGGGATCAACCGCACCGCAGACTGGACCGATTTGGAGGCACACTTAGCGCCGGGCCGCAGGACCAAGCGAAGGAAAACCTGATCCCAGATCGACGCGAGCGCCAGCCCGTCCCCACACCCGGGTGAAGGTCAGGCATCCGAGTCATCCGATCCGGCGTCGCACCGACAAGCGCAGGTACATGTTGGCGCTGGGATAGGGCGCCCTCAGGCTCCTACTTTCCCGTTGCGTTAGACTTTCGGTCTGGAGGTCATCATGAAGTTCGTGAAATTGTGGGTCCTATTGTCTGCTGGTCTGCTTCTGGGAGCCTTGCCTGGCTGTGATGCGGCTGGCGACGACGACGATTCCGCCGGTGATGACGACGACAGCGCAGGGAACAGTGACCACTGCCTGCCAGGTCCTGGCGGCTTCAGTGTGACCTTGACCAGTTTCGACTTTTCATCCGCTCCTGCTGGTCTGATTGAGCCCGGTGGCCTGGAGCTGGATTGCACCACCGGCCTGCTCTACGGCTACGCCTGGAACCCAACGACCTCTGAGGAGTCGTTCGTCTCCATCGATCCGGCGAACGGCATGGTTTCGAGCATCGGCGTGATCCCACAGATCACGGGAGTCGTGCAGGGAGAGTCCACCTTCGGAGGGTCCGACTACTACACCAAGGGGTCTGACGCCCAGGGCAACACCGTCCTAGTCCATGTCTCGCTCGCGAGCGGCTTCAGTGTGACCCTGACCAGTTTCGACTTTTCATCCGCTCCTGCTGGTCTGATTGAGCCCGGTGGCCT
>CAZQTQ010000513.1:977-3249 GCA_964596025.1 uncultured Rickettsiales bacterium | reverse complement strand
GAGCTGGTCGCGCAGCAGACGGACCCGAGATTTCGACGGACTGCGATTCAGGCCCTGGGTCTCCAGGGAGACATCCGCAGCGTCCCCATCCTCAAATCCTGGCTGGCCTCGCTTCCCGAGGACCAGCCGAGCTTGGCGGCCGACCTCGCGCGCGCAGTCGGCCGCCTCGGATGGTCGGAATTGAGCGAAGATCTGGCCGCGCTGCGCCCACGATTCGAGGACCAAGAGGTGCGCCTTAACATCGCCTGGGCCCTCGGCGAGTGTACAGGGCCCCAGGCGGTACAGACCCTCATCGAACTGGTACGGTCGCGCGACGAACAGCTCTCAGAACTCGAATTCGAGTGGATCGCTCGCTCTCTGAGGCGCTGTGGCAACCGCGGCCGAGAGGCCATCCGCGGGGGCGTCGCAATTGCCCGCGCCGGCGGGGGAGAACGCAACCGAATGCAGCGCTTGGCGGAACTTGGGGGGATCCATTGAACGCTCCCTCGTCGGAGGCCGATCTCTCCTCTTGGTTCGGGGGCCACCCCGGCCCCCAGCTCGGCTCGTGGGCGCTACTCGCCGTAGGCATCCTCCTCGCTGGCTGCCAGCAGATGGAGCTCAACTCCACCTCCTGCTCCTTTGGCGACGGCGAGGCGCCCGGCGAGACCGCGGTCCTTATGGAGGGCTACCACTACCACTGGGATCAACTCAGCCACCGCATCTCCTACCTCAAGGCCGGAGTCGGGGTACCGGACGACGACGGCTCAGCCGTAGGCCACCTAGGCCTGCTCGGCGGGCCCTGGTCGGACGGCCGCCGCTTCGTCGACCTGCCCTCCTACGGCCTCGGCTACGCCCACCTCCAGTCCAGCGAAGTGACGGCCTGGTATGGCCACGTCCCGCTCCGCATTCCGTCTGGCGGCCGAATCGAAGAGCCGGTCTCCGTGTCTTTGAGCGATCTCGATCTGCCCCAACGTGAGCACTGGCTTGTGGCCTTGGCCGGCTTCTGTTTCGACACCGACGTTCCCGGCGAAGGAGACTTCAACAACGGCTACGACCCCGTCGATGGCTGGGCAATCAAGGACCTGGCCGTCGGCATCAGCCCCGCGCTCGCGACCGAGTCGACGGTCGACTTCGTGGCCGCTGCTGAGCTTCGCGGCGGGACAATCGACCGAGACAACCACAACGAGGCCATGCTCCACGCCCAGGTAGACGCCGACCTCGCCTACCTTGTCCTGGGCTTCGACAACGGCGAGGTCTTCGATGCGGGCCTCGGCGCCACCACTCACCATCGCTTCACGGACCCGCTCCCCTCCGAAGAGCGGATCTTCGGCGAAGGGCAACTCAGCGCCACCATCCCGACGAGCCCTGGCGAAGCCCTGGCCCTACCCTTGCTTCGGGGCTGGGGCTTCCACCTCAACCGAAGCAACGCAGAGGCCGGTGAGGGGCGGTACTTACGCCAGCTCGGAGCAACCCTGTCCGACTTCTCGTACGACTCGGGAAGCGGGGATGCCACAATCCGCTTCGACGCCTACGCCAGCAACGTCTCGTCCTTTCCGATGGGCCACAACCAAGTGCAGTTCGAAGCAGACGTCTCGGTCCTGCGCCTCCCAGCCGACAGCGGAAGCTACACCCGGGCTTCGGTGGAGGGAACGCTAGAGACGCTCGGCGACTTCGACCACCCAATCGAAGCCCAGGGGCCAACCGGCCGCTAACTTCTAAGCGTCAGACCTGGCTGAGGCGTCGTTTGAGATCGGCCATGTCCAACCCGCCAATCTCCACCTGGACCCCTTTGAGGGCGGGCTCTTCAAGGGCCGCTTTGCTCTTTCGCACGATGTCAGCGCCGACGTGTAGGCCAGGGTCCAGCTCAATGAGCCGCTCGTAGCAGGCCCGCGACAGCGGATACTCGCCCTTGAACTTCGCCATGTCGGCCTGCTTGAAGAGCAGCTCACAGGCCATAGTCAGCTGGTCGTCTTGGACGACCTTCTTGCGGGCTTCCTTTCGGGCCTTCGCCGATCCCAGGCGCTCCCAAACGGCCGCGGCCTCCTTTTCGATGCGGTCAATCAGGTCCTCGAGGCGGGAGTCGAGTACAGCCTCGAAGCGCTCTCTTCCGCACTCCTTCAGCACTTTTCGGTAGCCGGCCTCGAGTTCACCTGCCGAAGAACTCCAGTGCCCGTGGAGCGCCTCGAAGTCGTTTCGCCGCTCCAGGTCCTCCAGGGCTGCGTAGAGGATGCGCTCAGCCCGGTTCCGCTTGCCCTTTTCGCCCTCCTCGGCGACGAACTCGAGCAGGCCCATC
>CAZQTQ010000513.1:0-967 GCA_964596025.1 uncultured Rickettsiales bacterium | reverse complement strand
GACTCCAAAGTAAAGAGCAAGCGGAGAAGACTGCGCTCCTGCAAGTCCTTGCGGGCAACTAGCTCGCCCAGCGACCAGCCAGCCGGCAGGATCCGGCTCGCAAAATCGCGCTCGACATCCGAGAACGGGAGCTCCGCCAGCAGTCTCGCCCGCTTCGAATGGATCAGTACGTGGTGTGTGTAGAGCGGGGAGGCCTTTTCCTGCAGGGCTTCATCCGCCAGCCTGGCCATTGTGGCCCGCTGGGTGTCCAGCAGCAGAGGGAGCAGGTCGGCCGCCTCCCAATCGATCATCGACTTCAGCGCGGGCAGGGGGTGGAAGCTGTAGCGCCCGAAGTTCATTCCCATGAGGTTGCGGGTAATGCGGGCACAGCGCTGGGTCAGTGCCTTGTTGAGTTGGCCCTGAGTGATCGCCTTGGTGGCGACAAGGGCCTCGCCGGCCCGCAGGCCACAAACCGCCTGCAAGCGCAGGGCTTGGGCCCATTGCTCCCGTGTGATGAGGCCGTCGCCGACAAGGGAGTCGGAGAGAAATTCGCCAGGATGGGGGGTGTCGCCGAGGAAATGGGCCGGGTTGCCACTCAAGAAGTAGCCCCACCTCACCTCCCGAAATGCATGCAGCACGAGGACGCCGGTACTCTTCGCCTGGTGGAGCTGGAGCAAGACCTCCCGCCACGCTTCACTCCCCAGGTCGCCGCGGAGGGTGGCAGCGGGAAGTAAGGACTCCGAAGCGGCATCGACCGGCCCCGAGGCGGCGCAGAGGGCGCGCAGTTGGGCTGCCGGCTCCCCCGTGGTAGCTGCTACTCCGGGAGAGGCCGAGGCGGGGGACTCTGGAACGGGAGGGCCAGGCGCTGTCGGGGACTCCTGCGCCACCGGAGCCGCCCCTGGCTGTGCAACGGGAGGGCTGAAGCCCTGCTGTGCCGGAGGGCTGAAGCCCTGCTGCGCCGGAGGGCTGAAGCCCTGCTGTGCCGGAG
>CAZQTQ010000512.1:0-3283 GCA_964596025.1 uncultured Rickettsiales bacterium | reverse complement strand
CGTCGGCCCACCGAGTAGTAGGTGAAACCGGCCTCGCGCAGGTCCTTTGGGCGATAAAGATTGCGTCCGTCGAACACAACCGGCTGTTTTAGCCGCGCCCGGAGCGCCTCGAGGTCGGGGCGGCGAAACTCCGGCCACTCGGTGCAGATCACCAGCGCGTCGGCGCCGTCGAGTGCTTCGAGGTCGCTCGTCGCGACCTGGAGCGTTTCGCCGAAGTACTCCCGCGCGTTGTCGAGGGCAACCGGGTCCCACGCAACCACCTCGGCCCCCCGCTCGAGAAGCCACTCTGCGACCGTGATCGCCGGAGCCTCCCGAATGTCGTCGGTACGGGGCTTGAACGCCACCCCCCAGAGAGCAATGCGGCGACCGCTCAGATCCGATCCGAAGTGAGCCTCGATCTTCCGGACAAAGTAGAGGCGCTGCTCTTGGTTGACTCCGTGTACCGCGCTCAAGAGCCGCGCGGGCACCCCAGCATCTTCCCCCATGGATATGCAGGCAAGGACGTCCTTGGGGAAGCAAGATCCGCCGTAGCCCAGACCGGGGTAGAGAAACTGGTTGCCGATACGCCGGTCCGAGCACATTCCGCGGCGGACCTCCTCGATCTCCGCGCCGTAAGCCTCGCTCAAGCGAGCGATTTCATTGATGAAGCTTATCTTTGTGGCCAACATGGCGTTGGAGGCGTACTTCACCATCTCGGCCGACGGGATGTCCATGACGAGGATGGGGTTGCCCTGGCGAACGTAGGGTCGATAGAGGTAGCTCAACCGATCACCGACACCCTCGTCTTCAACCCCCAAGACCACCCGATCCGGCTTGAAGAAGTCGGTGATCGCAGCCCCTTCCTTCAAGAACTCGGGGTTGGAGGCCATGCAGAATGGCTTTTCGGTGCGAGCCTGGATGATGGCCTTTACCTTCGCGTTGGTCCCCACCGGAACGGTGGACTTCACAACGACAATGGGGGGGGCCCCGCCAGACGACCCGCTAGGCCGTGCCTCAATGGCGTCACCCACCTGTTTGGCCGCCTTGAAGACGTACTGGAGGTCGGCCCGTCCCCGGGCATCGCTCGGCGTCCCGACGCAGATGAAGATGGCGTCCGCCTCGAAGTAGGCCTCCGATGCTTCCGTGGTGAAGTGCAGGCGCTTCGCCTTGAGATTTCGCTCAATGAGTTCGGTCAGCCCAGGCTCGTAGATTGGGGAGATCCCGTCCTTGAGCGAGCGGATCTTCTCGACGTCCACGTCGAGACAGTGCACGTCATTGCCGGTGTCCGAGAAGCACGTGCCACTGACAAGGCCAACGTAGCCCGTTCCGACCACTGCGAGACGCATGGTAGCGGCTCCTTTCTAGACAGCACCCACCGGGCAAGGGTGGGTCCGGGGCGGGAAGTGTAGCCGAGGCCGTTCAGTACTGCTCAATGGGCCGGCCCAACCCAAAGACCAGGGCCAAGACCAGGCCAACCCCGATTGCAAGTGACCCAGCGACCGGAAATCCACTGGCCACCGGGAAGTAGCCCGCAACCATCGCCACCACCATCACGAGAACGGCGTAGGGGACCTGGGTCCGCACGTGGTCGATGTGATCGCTGCCCGCCGCCACCGAGCTCAGGATGGTGGTGTCCGAAATGGGCGAGCAGTGATCCCCAAAGATGGAACCGTCGAGCACGGCCCCGATCGAGACGATCACCATACCGGTCGAGCCGATGCTCGAGGCTTCGCCCACCTGTGCGGCAAGGCTGATCACGATGGGGAGCAAGATGGCCATGGTCGACCAGGAAGACCCAGTGGCAAAAGACACGCAACAGGCCAAGATGAAGAGGCCCGCCGGAAGGGCGTAGGGAGGGATGCCCGGGGCGAGGCTCGCCATGTAGTCGCGCGTGCCCAGGTCCCCACAGACCTCGGCCATCGCCCATGCCAGGAACAGGATCGCGACCGCAACCAGCATCGTCCGACCGCCAGCGGCCACGGCACGAACCGCCTCGACCAGTGTAAGCAGGCGCCGGGTGAATACCAGAAGAAGGGCGCTGAGCAGGCCGATGAGGCTGCCGACAAGAAGCAGTAGGGTGTTGTCTTTAACACCTCCGAGGACCTCGCGCACATGGGTCAGGCCCAGGCCAGCACTGATGTGGGAGGGATGGCTGAGTTCCCCCTGCCACCAAAAGAGGGTGACGATGGAGGTAAGGGTGAGGAAGATGGGCAGAAGGGCAACGTGCGCGTAGTGGGGGATGCCTTCCTTGGGCTCGGACTCCACGGACCTCGACGCGGCCATGGGCCGGGCGCCAGGGCGAAAGACGGCGCCGGTCCTCCACGCGCGTCGCTCCGCCCAGAGCATGGGCCCAAAGTCCCGCGAGCTCAGGCAAATCGCGCCCACAAAGACGATCGTCAAGAGGCAGTAGAAGCGGTAGGGCAGGCTCTCTAGAAAGACGGTGTAGCCCGCACTCTCGTCCATGCCAATGACGCCGAGGTAGGGGGCAAACTGACTGATCTCGAAGGCCACCCAGGTCGAGAGAATGGACAAGCCGGCCACCGGCGCCGCCGTCGAGTCGACGATCCAGGCCAACTTCTCCCGCGACACCCGCCGCCGGTCGGCCAGGGGGCGCATAGCGCCGCCGACAATCAGGGTGTTGGCGTAGTCGTCAAAGAAGATGACCAGGCCCATCAGCCAGGTCGTCATCCGGGTCGCCCGAGCCGACTTGGCGAGGAGGACGAAGCGCTCTGCAACCCCGGCCATGCCGCCAGCCCGAATCGACACTGCGACCATTCCGACGAGCAAGAAGACGAATCCCACAACGGCGAGGTTGAAGGTCTGGAACCCGCCAGCCGAGGCATCGTAGATCGAGGTCTTGACGATGTAGACCTCGATCGTGTCGGCAACCGCCCGCAAGGGGGAGGCCAGACCCGCGCCCTCCCGGAAGGCAATCATCGAGGCGCCCAGCCACACCCCGCCCAGCAGCGGTAGTACGGTTCGCGAGGTAGCAAAGGCCAGAGAGATGGCGAAGAGCGGGGGCAAGAGGGTCATGGCTCCCGGAGCCCCCTCTTCGGCCGCGGGCAGAAGGAAAACCAACCACGGGAGGACCAGCGCACCAACAAGGCGCAGGACGCGTGGACGACCCGAGGGTGCTTCCTGCTGTTCTCCCAAACCGCCTCCTTACCGGTTCATCGACTTCTTCATCCCGCGAGGTCGCATCCCCTGTTGCCCACTCAGCTTCATGAGCATTTTCTGGGACGGCTTCTCCAGGTGGAACTGCCACCAGGCCTCGCCGAATTCGCCCATCTTCATGTCCTCGCCA
>CAZQTQ010000511.1:0-3289 GCA_964596025.1 uncultured Rickettsiales bacterium | reverse complement strand
CGTACCGCGCGATGGCCTCATCGCGCCGCTCCAGGGCCCAGAGTACGTCGCCCAGGTGGTCCAAGACCTCGGGTTCGTAGGGCAGAAGGCCATTGGCCCGTTCCAGGACCTCCAAGGCCTCCTCGCCGCGTCCCACTCGGAAGAGCAGCCAGCCTTGCGTGTCCAGAATGGCCCCGCTGTAGGGGCGCTGGTCCAGAGCCCTCCTCGCCAACTCCAGGCCTTCTTCGAGGCGCCTCCCCTCCTCGGCAAAGAGATAGGCGAGGGCGTTCAAGCTGTCCGCATCTTCCGGAGCCAAGTCCAGGGCCGCTCGGAGGGTTCGCTCGCAGGCGGCACCATCGTGTTGCAAACGCTCCAGGCCGGACCGCCAGGAGAAGAGTCGGAGACGCTGATCGGCCAGGGCCTGAAGGCGATCGCTGCGATCGGCTCCCGGGGCCCCGGCCGCGGCGATTTTCCGGCTCTCCTCGTTCTCCTGCACTGCCCGGTCGACCAGGGCGTGGGCCTCGCCGAAACGCTCGGCATTGGTCAACAGCTGGAGTAGGCCAGGAACCGCATCGAGAGGGAAGGGAGCGCCGCCAAAGGCCGTGCGTATGCGGACGAGGGCCGCATCCACTCGGCCCTGGGCCTCCAACAGCCGGACCTCGTCCCAGATAGACAGGGCACCGTCAATCGCCGCAATGCGCTCAAAGAGGCTCTGGGCCGTGGTCAGCTCCCCACGGCGCATAGCCACGCGCTGGGCCAGAGAGAGCAAGGGGAACTGGGCCAAGTCCGCCACTGCGCCCACCTCGGCATAAGGTTGAAGCCGACCCCAGGCCTCATCGAGCTTCCCCTGATCCAATAGGAATTGGACCAAGGCCTCTTCCCCCGCAAGGCGACCGAATTCATCGAGGGGCTGGCCGTCCAGTAAGGCGGTTGCCTCCTCTGCCCGCTCCTGCTGGAGGAGGGAGCGGAGGAGCAGCAGTTCCACCTCTCCGATCCCTTCGCCTTCGGCCGTCTCCAGGGTTTGCAGACGGGCCTCGGCATCATCTCCCTGGGACATCGCGAGGTAGAGGCGCGCCTGGTGGGTCCGCAGCCTGCGATCGTCCATGCCTTCGAGGATGGCGAGGATCTTCAGGTGCTCCAGCGAGCGATCGTAGCGGCCGATGCGGTTGTTCACCGCAATGAGGCTGCGGTGCAAGCCGGCCACCGACCAGTCCGTCGAGGCGACCTGCTGAAGTGCCTCCTCCAGACCCAATGTGTCGTTCCCGTAGAGCTGCTCCAGTAGGGCGAGCAGGTCACTGTCGCCGGGTTCCTCCTTTAGGGCCTGGCGCGCCGCATCCTGGGCCTCCGTGCGCCGGCCGTGGGCCCACAGCAGGCGGGCTTTCAGGACCAGCGGGTTGCCGTCCTCCGGGAGCGCGAGCTTCCAAGCATCCAAGGCATCCAGAGCATCGTCGAGCCGGTCCCGGCTCTTTTGCAGCCGGTAGAGGTGGTAGTGAGGCAAGTGCTCGTAGTTGCGGGCAATGGGCAAGTCGCGAGCCCGGAGCAGCACATCCTCGGCCTCATCCAGAGCACCGATTCGGCTGAGTTGCTCGCCCAAGAGGTAGTGGGCATAGCCATCGGACTCGTCCAAAGCCAGAGAGCGCCGGGCGGCAGTGACCGCCTTCCGAGGATCGGGAAGCTCAGCGTAAGCCTGGGCGAGGTAGCGCCAGAGCAAGGCCTCACGTGGGGCCCTCCCGACCGCACGCTGGAGGAGGCGTGCGGCCGCTTCTACCTCGGCCCGAGCCCGTTCGCCGCTGCTGTGTTCTCGTGCCCCCCGGAGCACCAACTGGGCCTCGAGGAAGTGGCGCAGAACGCCGGGGTCCAAGGCCTTCGACGACGACAACGAACTACGGGCCGGAGGCGCTCCTGCAGCCCGAACTGCACAACCGGAACCGAGGAGCAACACCGTCCCGAGAAGGCAGAGGGCCCACAGCACCGACCGCCACGACAGGGGAGCAGGATGCGGACTTGGATTCGCCGCCATCAGATGTCGCAGGCCAACGGTCCCAGTTCGTGGACTGAGCCTTCAGCAGATCGCCGCTTGTCCGGGCGATGACCGACAGGGGGAGACCCTACCAATCGCCTCCGGGCCCACCGTAGGCACCCTGGTCGTTGGCCGTGCCGTCCGCGTCGTTGTAGGCGACGTCCGGATCGCCCGCATCGATGCAGGCGCTGCCGGTGTCGAGGGCCAGATCGTCACCGGTGGGATCGGTGTCCTCGACAAAGGCGACAAAGGCGGGATCTTCGTTGGTGTTTCCTGTTCCTGGGCTGTTGAGTCCCGATGGCGATAGGCAGCACGAGGAGTAGTCGTCGCCGGCAGATCCGGACGTGGCATAGACGTTGTTGTAGTCGAACACAGTCGTGCTGCTCGCGATGATCACGCCATCCCCGGTCCCGAACGCAACAATGTTGTTGAGGTAGGTGCCGTCCCAGGCACGCAGCGACGAGGTCAAGCTAGCCCCGTTACTGACGTTTGCGGCCAGGGTGTTGTTCACCACAGTAGGCGAACCGCTCGAGCTGTAGAGACCGGCCCCGTTGCCCGCGGTATTGCCATTGAGAACGTTGTTGCTGAAGGTCGTCGAGCTGGCCAGGCGGAGGAAGACCCCACCCCCGGAGTCGGTCTGGGCGGCGACGTTGCCGCTGAACTCATTCTGGGAGATGGTCCCAGCGACTCCGTCAAAGTAGCCTCCGCCGCCGTCTTCGCTCGCTGTATTGGTCACCACCAGGTTGCCGCTGACCGCCACCAACCCCGAGGTCGACACCAGAGCGAGACCAGCCCCGTCGACCCCGGCCGTGTTCCCGGAGAAGGTGTTGTCCGTCACGGTTGGCGTCCCACCGGTGGCATAGAGCCCACCGCCGGAACCGGTCGCCCCGTTGTTGCCCAGGGTGTTGTCGTTGATGAGCGGCGAGCCCCCGGAGATGTAGATGCCTCCACCGTCGCCGCTGGCCGTATTCCCGGTCAGGTTGCAGTCTTCGATCGTGGGCGAAGAGTCCTGGATCAAGATGCCGGCACCGTTCGTCGCGGAGCCCGCAGTAATCATGAGGCCACTGATCAGGGAGGAGGCAGTCTGCCCCCCAGTGATCGTTACCGCAGAGCCTGCAGCCCCTGCGTTCAGGGTCGTCGACGTATTGCCATTGAGACCGATCACCCGGACATCGGTGCCGTCAGAAGGCCAAGTCAGCACCTCGGTGTAGGTACCCGGCTGCACCCACAGGGTCGAGCAGTTCTCCGCCGAATCCGCCAGAGCGTCGATGCCGGCTTGGAGAGTGGCCC
>CAZQTQ010000510.1:0-3328 GCA_964596025.1 uncultured Rickettsiales bacterium | reverse complement strand
GGGCTCTTTCGTCTTCTTCTGCGTGGCGTCGGGGAGGTTGAACCACTCCTCGTAGCGCTTGTCGAAGTCGGACATCTCGGTGTTGTACTCGTACTTGCTCTGCTCGAAGTAGAGCTCGGCGAGACGCATGAGCATCTCGGCCTTGGTGTCGGGAGGCAGCTTGGGCTGCTCGGCGAGGATCTTCTTGAGTTGGCTGATGGCCTCCTGGCGCTTCTCGTTCGCCAGCTCGCCAAAGACCTCGCGGTTTTTCTCTCGCTCGTAGGCCTTGTAGTCCAGGACTCGCGTACGTTTCGCCTCTTTCCGGCTTTGGGCCTGGGCTTCGGAGTTCAGGCCGGAGTCGATGAGGGGGAGGCTGCTACCGAGGGCGGCGCAGAGTACGAGAGAAAGTAGGCGGGACCGACGCATGGAAGCTCCTACTCCTTGCAGTCACCGGGCTCACTGCGCTCGAAGTACCCGAGCTCATCTTCCCAGTATTCGTCGTTGAAGGGCCAATAGACCATGTAGGGGTTGGTCGCGAAGTCGAACTCGACACCCTCTTGAACGTCCGCGCTCTCCGGATTGCGGAAGCGATCCTGGTACTTCTTGTACTCGCCGGAGACGACCTCGAAGCGAATCAGGGCTTCCTGACCCATGAGGTCGGCCAGTTGGTTGCGGGCTTCGCCCAGCTCGTTGGCCAGGGCGACCCCAGCGAACTTCATGTAGGTCTTACGCTGGCTCTTCAGCAGCTTGGCAAGTGCCTTGCCGACCTCGCTGTTGCGCCACTGAGACTTGAGCTGCTTGATGCGTGCCAGCTCCCGTTCGATCTGAAGCACCCGGTTGTGGGGCCCTGCGAAGATCCGGTTGGCCTCGACACGTGCGTACAGCGCTACCGGCAGCTTGCGGAAGTCCTTACTGCGTCGGCTGTAGAGCCGCTCGTAGAGGTTCCGGAACGGGCGTTCGCCCGAGGCGTAAGGCTCGAGCAGTTCGTCGATGTTTGTCTGGACCGGCTCGAAATCGGCCTTGAAGCGGTCGAGGATGTTCTCGACCAGCTGGTACTCGCAGATCCGGTAATAGGTCAGGGCTTCGAGGATGGCGGACTCCGGTGCCCAGTAGCGATCGAAAAACGGCGAGTTCAGGGTCAACAAGTTCCCGAAGGTCTTGCCCTCTTGGTTCTCCGACATGAAGTGGGCCCAAGCCTCCTCGTAGAGGGCAGTGGGCCAGTTGGCTGTCAACCGTGGGAGTCGGTCGTAGAGCTGAGCCGCCTTTTGAAACTGCTCCACGGAGTACCGAATGCGGGCCATGTTGATGAAGCTCAATTGCTTGATCGCTGCGACATCTCCGGTGTTTCCACGGAAGTCGCGGTTCACGATGTCGGCGAAGGTCTTGTAGGCCTGCTTTCGGCGGTCCTGATTGTTGTAGATCACGCCCAAGTGGTAGCGAGCCTGGATGAAGTGGCGTGAGGCCCGGCCGAGCTTGGCGAAGTTCCGCTTGGCTCGGTTGTAGTTCTTCTTCTCGAAGTCCCGTACCCCTTGGTAGTAGTACAGGTCGTCCTTCACCCGGCCCGGGTAGTCGTCCGGATCGATTCGGTCGATGGTACGGATGAGGAAGATGGGGTCCCGGGTCCTGTCGGAGATCTCGACAATTTTTGCCAGCGCAGTCGAGAAGAGGGCGCCTGAAGAGGGGCCTTCCTTGACCACTTTCTGGAAGTAGAACTGGGCAGAGTGCAAGAGGCCCAACTGCTTGAGAGAGGCGCCCAAGTAGTAGTTAATGCGTGCCTCGTGCTCCGGGTACTTCCCGGACTCAAGCAGGCGGAAGAGCTTGAGGGAGGAGTTGAGGTACTTCTTCTCCTTGTAGTTGGCGATGGCCGCCTTGATCTCCTTGGGCGTCCGCTTCACCTTGCTGCTTCGGCTCTCCTCGCGGTCGCGGTCGCGGTCGCCGTCGTCCTCCCGCCCTCTCCGACGGCGGATGATGCTGCCGTCGTCCTCATTGTCATCGTCCCGACCACGCCGGCTGCGGCTCTCGTCCTCGCGAGGGCGGCGCTCTCGGCTCTCCTCTTTGCTGCTGCTCTCAGGGCTGCGTTCGTCCTCCCTTGGCGCGTCGGCTGAGCGGGTGACCGAACCAGACGTTGCCTGCAGGGCCTCGATGACAGCGTCAGACACCCCGACCTTCTTGAGGTCAATGATCTGCTGCGCGCTGAGGTTGAACACTTCCTCGCTGTTCTGAATCGTCGAGACGACGATCGAGTCCGGTACTTCGGCCGATACCATGGCCTTGATGTCGTCCAGGGTCAGTGCGGCCCAGGCCGAAGAGGCAAAGACAAAGGCGAGGGTGAAGACCAGGACTGCGAGGGAGCGCGATCGAATCATGAGCCCACCGGTGCGGACGGACGCCTGGGTCCGCCGCGGTGTTTGCAAAGACCCCGAAGAGGGCTTCTTTGTTCCGAGAATTGAGGCGGTCATCGTTTCAGTCCCCTACTCGAAGCGCCGTGGCTTGGGCGGCAAGAAGAAGGAGGCTCCGATGCTGGTCATGAAGTTTTGCTTCATCTCCAGGCCGATGTCGCCATCGCGGTAGACCTGTTCGATGTGGGTGAACTGGCGGACGTCCATCCGCACGCCGATCCACTCATTGAACACGATGCGAAGCCCGCCGCCGGCGTTGCTGACGAAGTGGGTCTGGTTGACCAGCCGACACTCATCGATGCGAGCATTCTCGTTGGCGCTGTTCCCGATACAGGCGTCCTGCTGAATGATCTCGACGTCGTCCTCGGACACGACGAAGCCGAAGCCCGCCGAGAAGTAGATGTCGTAGTTGATGATCCGCAGCGTTCCGAGCTCGATCTTCCCGTAGATCGGTGACAGTCCCACGTTGAAGGTACCCAGGAACAGGATGCGGGAGATGTCCGGCACCACCTCCTGCTGGGTGCGGAAGCGTTTGGTCAGCGGCTTGTAGTCAGTCTCGCCCAAGTTGGGCAGGTACGAGACGTAGGCTTCCAACGACAGCAGATCGTTGATGTGGAAGGTGAAGCTGGCGCCAAAAGCGAATCGCCGGATGAAGTTGTCGTTGTCGACCGCGCCAAACTGAGGGGTGACCTCGAGTCGTCGGTACTTCAGGAAGAACTTCTTCTGGATGACCTTGACGATTCCGCGATGCTTGCGCCGCCCCGGCTCCACGAGTTCTCTCTTCTGCCGGGAGGTCTTTCTTGCCCGCGAGCCATCGGAGGAGTCCCGTGCTGGCTTGGCCCGGGTGCTTTCGTCCTCAGCCTCTTCTTCTTCCGCTGGCTCGTCGTCCGTCAACGGGGGGATGTCGATTCGATAGCGGTCGTCAAGCTCGCTCTCGTCCTCTTTAGCCT
>CAZQTQ010000509.1:0-3336 GCA_964596025.1 uncultured Rickettsiales bacterium | reverse complement strand
TGGGCGCGGCAGCCGCAGCTCTCGCGCACGGCGGGATCGAGCCGATCTCCGTCGTCCCCGCTCCCGGCGGCCGAGTCGTCGTCGTCGCCCGCTGAGTCGTCGTCGTCGCCCGCCGAGTCGTCGTCGTCGCCTGCGGAGTCGTCGTCCCCCGCGGTGTCGTCGTCCCCTGTTGTGTCGTCGTCGCCGACACAGACTCCACAGTCTGTCCCGCCACAGCAGCCGGAATCCTCACAGTCGATGAGTCCATCGCCGTCGTTGTCGACGCCGTCGGTACAGCTCCCGGCGGTAAGCCCCTCTTCATCGCCGGAGCAGGCCACAACGCTCCAACACAGCAGGGTGGCGATCGCGAGCACCAGGGCGAGGCGGTCCATCAGCCTTCCTCCCGGTCAAAGGCATACAAGAGCACACAGGCCCCGGTCGATACCAAGGTCGAATCCTCGGGGATCTCGACTACGAAGGGAATGGTCACGTGGGAGCCCACAGCGGAGTGACGAACGACCGTCCTGCCGGCCTGGATCCGGCAGCGATAGGGCGTATCGACCTCGACCGGCATGTAGAAGACGCCCTGCTGACGGAGGTGTACCCAGGTGCCGGGCTTCTCGGGCTCAATGCCCCGAAAGGCCTTCTCCAAAGCCCCCGTCATGCCAAGAAGGCAGGCCATCGGCGGGACCCCCTCTCCCTCGACCGCAATCTCGGGACCGGTAATGCTGCAGTAGGCACCCAGGTCCGCGACAGACAGGCCATAGGGGTCTCCGACCACGTCGTCTTCGGCAGGGGTAGGATCCACGCCCTTTGGCAAGTCCGGCACGTCCTCCCCCGAAGCGAAGGTGAAGTTGGCTGGGCTCATGATTCGCGTCCCATCGGCCAGCGTGGCACCCAGATTGATCCGCAGGCCCAGGGGCGTCTCTTTCCCTGTGCCCTCGTAGGAGACCACCTGCCCCGGCAGGACGGGCTTGGCGAAGCGCACATCGATCTTGTGCAGCCGGGTCCCCGATCCCGCCTCTCGATGGGCCGCACGGGCCGAAGCTCCGAGCACGCACATCCCGTGGACAATGACCGAGGGGAACCCGGCGGCTTTCGCAAAGTCGTCGTCGAGGTGAACAGGGTTGCAGTCGCCCGAAAGGCGGGCAAAGACCTCAGTGCAATCGTCCCTCGGGGTCCAGTGAGTCACAGGCATCGGCCTCTCCTACAGAGCACGGGTCGCAGATGGCGGCGGATTGTACCCGCGAGAACTCGGCAGTAAAGGGCGGAAGCTTCCTCTTCGGCCGCCCTGCCCTAGCGGAGCAGCCCTTCGACAAACGGCACCTCGAAGACCTTATCGTGCTGGATCGGACCGTGGCCGAAGTATCCGCCTTCGCCAAACAGCTCCCCGTGATCAGCGGTGACGACAATCCAAGTGTTCTCGGGCACCCGGTCGTAGAGGGCCTCCATCATCGCGTCCACCTGGCGCACTGCATCGACCTGCCGGGCCCGGAGCCGATCCAAGGTCCCAGGATCGAACCAGGCCGGAGCTTCGTCTTGAGCCACCAAACCTTGGCCCGACGCGAGCATGTCGTCCATACGCTTGGCCACTCCGTGCAGCCCGGAGAGGTGAGGAAGCTCGCCTGGATCCTGGCCTTTGCCGACGTAGGGATAGTGCGTCTCTCCCAGGTTCAGCAGGGCGAAGGTCGGACGATCCACGTAGATGCGCAGCTCGCGGATGATCGCCTCGAAGTCGTTGTGTTCGTCCATCAGGCAGTAGCGATCGAAGTCCCGATTTATGGGAGTAGCAGGGTTCAGAACGGGCAGGCTGACTAGAGCCTGGGTGCGGTACCCAAGCCCGAAGCGAAGGAGGTGGGGGAGCCACAGGGAGGGCAGGAGCTGCCGAAACTCCAGATCCGTGCCGAGGCGTTCACCAAATCGGAGGAACTCCTTGCGGTACACCTCCGAGGCATAGACATTTTGAGGGCTTTGGTGGGGCAGGAGGCCACACAACAGGTTGTAGTGGCTCGGCGAGGTCCAGCTGGCGTAGGACCATCGACGCTCCAACTCCCCCAGGCGGAGGATGTTCTTGGGCTGTGCCTCAGCGAAGGAGTCGAAACGACAGGAGTCGAGGACGAGGACGACGAGATTCCGAAAACCGTCTTGGGCTTCGGGGAGGGGCGGGAGCGAGGTCTCAGACGGCTCGACCAGCCCATCTGCCTTCTCCCCTTCGCCGGCAGCCAAAGCTTGGTCTTGGAGGCTCTCGGGATCCGCAAAAGCCTCTGCCGCAGCAGCCAGGCGCTCTCGCAGCCGGTCCAGCGTCTTCATTCCTGCGAGTCCCCGCTCGGCCGGAGGGCCAGGGCTTCCTTGTCCAGCTCCCGGAGTTCGAGTGCCGAAGGTGTGGCCCAGCGCTTTCGCCAGGTCAAGCCATGGGTGCGCCCCATCTTGCGGGCATGTACCACAGGGATCCCGCGGCGATTGCGACGGCCCCGCAGGAAGGCAGGCCAGATCCGGAAGAGGGCCCACTCGAGGAAGAGGTCCAACCGCAGCAACAAGGGGGAGCGGATGCGGAAGCCGCTTCCCCACCACAGCGCACGCTCCAAATCGCGAACCCTGGGCGGACTCCCCGGCACCTGGAAGGCCCAACCTCGCCCTCCCCCGCGGAGCCCGTAGCGATGAGCCGCCGAGAAGCCGAAGAGAAGACGACGCAAGGCCTCGGGCACCTTGAACCAGGCCTGGGACTCCGTAGCCTTGGCGAGGAAAGCCCGTGCTGCCGTGTCACCGACCAAGACCACCCGCGGGCTGTGTGGTCGGTGCTCCAGTTCGTCCACGACGAGCGTGATCGACGGCCACCACTTGGCCTGTTCGTGGGTGCTGGGGTGGTCGAGAACACGGGCCATCCACTCGAGCACCACACACGAAGCGGGATGGGCGCGGGCCGATTCCGGCGGCAAGGGCGGCATCACCGTCACAGGGAAGGGGCAGCCCGTGTCTTTCTCGAAGCGCTCGGGCATGAGGGCTGGCGCCTTCACCGGCGCAGGGCCAAAGCCGCGAATGCGGTCTTGGAACAGGTCCATCCGTCCGGGTCCCAGGATCTCGATCTCCGCCAGATCCGCCGGCCCATAGCCGCGTGCAGCTGCCAGGCGGAGGGCGCTGAGCGAGGGAGGATCGACTCCCAAGAGCTGGGCACATACTACGTCGTGGGCCACCGCGTTGTCGGCGACGACAACGGCACCCAGGGGGCGCGGGGCCTGGGTCACGCTGCTCCCTCCGTAGCCCACCTCGACCCCGTCAGAAACCACGAGCGATGGAGCGGTGACCTCGAGTACATCGGCTACAGCGCGGGCTCCGTGGGCACCAAAGGGACCATTGCGA
>CAZQTQ010000508.1:0-3340 GCA_964596025.1 uncultured Rickettsiales bacterium | reverse complement strand
AGAGCTGGCAGAATCGTCGTCGCCGGTGGAGTCATCGTCACCGGCGGTCGAGTCGTCGTCGCCGAGGCTCGAATCGTCGTCGTCGCCAGCCGTATCGTCGTCCCCGGGCCCCCCCCCGGTGTTGGACGAGTCGTCGTCGTCGCCGCCACTGGGTTTGCCGAGGGGCCCCAGCTCTGCTTGTACCCAGGCGAGGAGTTCGGTTGCTGTCTCTACGTAGAGGTTTGACGGCGCGTGTTCGCTCCCCTGCCACTCCCGCACCTGGTGCGCCTGCGGCGGATAGTGAGCGTTGATGGCGCTTGCCGCTGGTTCCGCGGCCGAAGGATCGATCCGTTCGTCGGTGGGCGACCAGGCGTAGACGATGGGTGTGCGGAAGCCTAGGTCTTCGACGAGATGCACCAGCGAGTCGCGCGCGAGGGCCTCTCGCAGTGCCTCTTGCCGGGCTGCCGGTTCCTCAATCCCGTCCAAATCTCCTGAGTAGATGTGCTCCAGTCCATCGATTGTTCGCTGGTTGGTTGTGGCCTGAGTCAAGACCGGACTGAGCCAATCGGGCGACGAATCGACGACTACGGCGTCCAGCTCGACCTCCCGAAGCGCCAGTTCCGTAATCGCACGGCCTCCCTCCCCCAGCCCGATGGCGATGAGACGATCCGCGCTCACCCCCTCCAGGGCGGTGGCCAGGTCGATGGTCTCGTCGGCCAAGTACGAGCCCCAGCGAAGAAAACCCTCTGCGGCCCGATTGTTCCTGCCCTGGCCGTGCCAGAGGTCCCCCCAGCAGTTCGTCGGCGTGGCGACGGCATAGCCTTCGGCTACCAGCGCTGCTACCCAGGCGCCTCCGGAAGAACCACCGGTGCTTGACTCATCGGAGATCCCCAGTGCCAACTCCACCTCTCGGCGTGCCCAATCCAGGCTGAGCCGATCCACCAACTCGTAGTGTTCGCCCAGATCGTCGATGTAGTCGAAGGGACGCCCATGGAAGAGCAAGGCCAGGGGGTGTTCGCCTGGGGTGGTCGGGCGCACTACATAGACCTGGGCGCTGGTGCCGTCGGGGCAGGAGTAGCCGGGGGCGAGGACTCGGGTGAGGGAGGCCTCGCCTCGCTCCAAGAATGCGTTGGAGAAGGGCCCGGCGCTGAGGTCGAGAACTGCGTCAGATGGATCCTCCCAGCACCCCACTCCCCCGAGGAGGAGGCTGAGGAGGAGCGTCAATTTCGGGAAGGGAGAGGAGTTCACGACCTCGATTGTCCCCCTGAGAGGGACATCAGAGCAAGCCGCGTACTGCGAAGCGCTCTTAGAGGACCGCGTCGACCATGCCCTGAAGCTTGCGCTTGTTCACTGCACCAAGCACCTGATCCACCGGCTTTCCGTCCTTGAACAGGATGAGGGTCGGGACCGATCGGACGTGGTACTTGACCGCCGTGTTTGGGTTGTGGTCGATGTCCAGCTTCCCGATCTTGACCCGCCCTTGGTACTCGGTAGCGAGTTCGTCGATGGTGGGTGCGATGGCGCGGCAGGGACCGCACCAGACGGCGGTGAAGTCGACCAGCACCGGAGTGGAGCTGTTAATGACCTCGTTGTCGAAGTTGGAGTCTGTGATTGCAAGGGTGTGTTCGCCCATGATGTCCTCGGGGTCGCCGCAGCGGCCCGCTTTCTTGGGGTTTCGTTTGCCGTCTCAGTGGCCGTAGCGAGACGAGTAGAGAATTATGGTTCGAGATTTCCGTCGGTCAAGTCCTGGCTGGGGCGGTCCGCGAGGTTTTGTGGGTGCGATGGGGTAGGCTAACAGGCTCTCTACGAACCCCCGGAGCTGCACCTGAGTCGAATCGTCCTGTTCGAGACCGTCGAGGCGCAGCGGGCGCGCCTGCGCGAGGCATTCGATCGCTTGGATCTGGCGGTGCGGGAGGCCGCCACTGAAGAGCGCTTGGCTCTGGAGTTCCGTGGCTTGGCCAGCGACCTGGTCGTCGCCTCGGCGGATGCTCTGCGGGGCAGCGGATTGGATGCGGTCTCGAAAGCGTCCAAGGAGGCCGAGATTCTCCCAAGAGTCTTGGTCTATTCCTGTGGGTTGACCTCCTCACAATTGCAGGCGCGGCGCCCGACGGAGTTGTGGATCCAGGACTGCCTCGGGGCGCCCATGGATGCGGACGCCGTGGCCGAGGCTGCTGTGGGGATCCTCGGCGGGGAGAAGCCGATCGCAGTAGCTCCTCCCGCCCCGGAACCTCTGCTGCTTGCCGCACCGGCCTCTCAGCACAGCTTGGGTGGGTATGCCGTCGCCCGCGCGCTGGCCGCCGCGGCCTACCACCGGTGGACCGGAAAGCTCACGGTTACAGACGCGTCCGACGGAGCGTGGCACCTTTGGCTCAACGGAGGTGACTTGATCCGATGCGCAAGCTCGGCGGGTCGGGACCTCGTGGCAACGGCGGCCGAAGAAGGACGTCTCGAGGGAGTCGACCTCCCGGATGTTTCACTGAACTCGCTGGAGGAAGAGGTCGGTCTGCTCCTCGCGGTGCGGGCCGTTGGGATGCACGAGATCTCCTGGCTGTACGAGCGCTGCCGGGCTCGGTTGGTCCGAGAGGCGCTGTCGGCGGATGAGGGCGAACTGTATGCACTCGCGGGCGAGAGCCCGGAGGAAGCCGCGCCACAATCACAGAAAGTCCAGGCAGCGCTCCTGGATGCGGCTCTGGATCGGCCCGTTGACCCTTTGGGAGAGCGTGATCTTTTGGTCTCTCGTATTGCGACGGGCGATCCCATCGAGAGTTGGAGCTTCCCCGATGGGCTTGCAGCAGCCCTCGCCCAGTTGCGCGCTCAGGGCGGCCTTGGCCTGTCTGTGGCGGAGTTTGTGGACCTCTTGGGTGCCGAACTTCGTGATGTCGGCCGCAAGGGCCTGCAGCTCCTGATTCAGATCGGCATGATCGAGGTGCGGGAAGCGGAGACTGGAGCCGGCGACCGAGCCGACGACCGAGCCGATGACTCGGAGGTAGTCGAGTACCTGAAGGAGCTGCACAGGATGCGGCGAACGCATGCTTTTGGGGTGCTTGAGCTGGGGGAACAGGCCGATGGCAAGGAGATCCGGGAGGCCTTTCGCGACAAGAGCCGAAGCTACCACCCGGACCGCTTCTTCCAAGAGAGCGAGCGGCTTCAGGCGGTGGCGAGCGCCCTCTTCGATCGAGTCCGCACTGCTTCGGATGCACTCGACAGCGAACAGAAGCGTGCTCGGCTCCGGAGGGAACTGCGGGATGGCGCAGAAGAGGCTGCTGCCCGTGACGCCAACAGGGCCAAGGTCGCTGCTGGCCAGGCAAAGCTCTTGCTGAAGAACAAGCGCTACGCTGAGGCCGCCGAGCGTTTTGATGAA
>CAZQTQ010000507.1:2618-3340 GCA_964596025.1 uncultured Rickettsiales bacterium | reverse complement strand
CTCGCGGGCTCCGAGTCGTCGGGCTCCGGCCTCGGGGCGGTCCCTGGCGTCCAGCCGACCCGAGTGGTGGAGCACGTTCCCCGTCGCGTCCACGACGCGCAGCTCCAGCCAGACCTCGTTCAGGTCGAAGGGTCCCGAGGGGAAGGAGTGTCCCTCACTGCCCATGTCGTCCAGTCCCCGGCGGGTGTGGACCTCTAAGCTCAGCTGCATCCCCTCGACCTGACCCTCGACGTGCAACTCGCCGATGCTGAGGCCTCGCCCCCGACCGTCTTTGCCCTCGGTCCAGCTCTCGCTGGTGATTGGTTCGAAGGGAGTCAGGCCGGCGAAGCGGCGGACACGGTCTGCCTGCTTCCGTAGTAGCTCATGCTCTTCGGGCCGGACGCCGGTCGCGTAGTGCTCCAGGTCGGCGTCGATGCCGGCCATGAAGTGCGAGTAGGTGAGTCCCTCGGCGGGGCGCAGGTGGCAGTGGCGGCAGTAGTTCCCGGAGTCTTCGTTGGCCCGGTCCATGTCGGACTGTTGGATGACGTGGTGGCCGACCTCGCTCCGGTGGCAGGGCAGGCAAGGGGTGTTGAAGTAGATGGCGTCGTTGCTGACGAAGCGGTTCTGGTGGTGCTTGGTGTCGAGCCAGATGTTGCGTGCCATGCGCTCGGGGCCGCCTGGGTAGGGCGGCTCGATCTCGACGTGGAACTGGCCGTTGGCTGCTGGCTCGTTTTGGGGTCTTG
>CAZQTQ010000507.1:0-2608 GCA_964596025.1 uncultured Rickettsiales bacterium | reverse complement strand
CAGATGATGCATGAGACGCCCTCGCCGCTCTCAGGCACCCCATTCTCGTAGTCCCTGGCCAGGGTTCCGGTGAGCACCCGCACGGGGTCGTGGCAGTTGGCGCAGTGCACCGCGTCCTCGAGGCCCTGGCGTTCGATCAAGGCGTCCACAGCGGCCTTGTAGAAGGCGTTGGCGGAAGAGAAGCGGTGGGGTGAGCCAGCCCATTGCAGCCAGGCGGTTTTGTGGCAGTCCGAGCTGCCGCAGGTTTGGTCGGACAGGTGGTCGACCGGCACGGTCTTCCAGCCGCCCTCGCCCGTCAGGGCGGCCTGGCGCTCACCGGGGTCGGCGGGAGTGCGCAACTCAATGGTGGATTGGGCCATCCCCTCGAACCGGTTCCACAGGGTGAGGGAGAAAGAGAACAGGACCAGGCCGACCATGCCGACGGCGAATAGGACCGGGCGAGGCACCCGGCTTCGTGCCGCCCAGCGGGCGACGAGATGGACCACGAGCAGGGCGATGGCCCAGGAACCCGCGAAGAAGTGGAACATCTGCGAGGGGCGTCGAAGCGACACATCTGCAGTCAGCAGGAGAACCCCACTGACCAGCGCCCAGCTGAAGACAAGCGTCAGACCGAGGCCAGTGCGTCGGGAGGCCGAGCGCTCGCGAACGCGCGAGACCAGCCCCCACAGCGTGTAGGCGCTCGCTCCACCGAGCAGCACCGCGAGGCTGGCGAAGGCAGCGAGTGGGCCGAGCAGGGCCATGTCCCCCGCCAGGACGGTGCTTAGGGCGTGGTGGAGCAGGCCGCCCGGGCCGTAGTCGTGCAGCTCCTCGGGGATCCGCATGATTCGTGGCACTGGGATGGCCAGCAGGCAGCCGACGATGACGCAGCTGATGGTTCCAGCCGCCTTCGAGCCCGTCTTGATGAGGTGCCAGCCGAGCGCCGCCGGGCCGGCTAAGACGAGGACGCCACCCAGCACCAGGTGCAGCTGAATCAGGGGGAAGTAGCCGGGTGCACGGATTCTCAGCAGTACGAGCAGGAACCCGCTGATGCAGACCGCCAGCGTCAGACCCCAGGCGACGAGGCTGAGCTTCCTCACGCGGAATCGCCTGCTGCTTGCAGGGAGACGGCTACCAGGCCGCAGGCCGAGGGCTTGATTGCCGCGATGGGGGACTGGAGTTCGGCAGCGTTTGCCCCAACTGAGGCCCTGTGGCCTGTCGGGGCGACACCGAGCGGCGCTGTCCGCAAGGACCCCGGCTGCCGGCGTCCGGTAGCGCGAGTTGAAAGCCTGGAGAGGGGCGCCATCGAGGGGCTCAGGATAGACCCACCAGTACCCGCGTTGCTAGAAGGCCGGTTCGTTCCGAGTCTAGGCTGCGTCTGCGGAGCCTGATCCGGGAGGGCTGTTGGGGGGGGATTCCTCCGGTGTGGGGGCTCCGGTCTTGCGGCGGGCCAGGAGGAACGCACCCAAGAGGGACAAGACCCAGACAGGGGTGGCGAGCGCGAGGCCAAAGAGGAGGCCCGGCGGACGGAAGCGCCACGTGATTCGGTGTACCCCGGCGGGGAGCAGTACTCCGGTGTGGACTTGGTTTACGGGAAGAGTTTGGAGATCCCGGCCCGAGCCCTCGTGCCGCGCTCTCCAACCCGGATGGTGGCGCTGGCGCCAGACGACGAGTGCGTCTCCGTCGCTCCGGACCTCCATGCTGTAGGGCTCGGGGCAGGAGACCTGGGCGACGGTGAGGGAATCGGGGAGTCCTCCCTGCTCGACGAGTGCGGCGGTCGTTGGGTCGAAGGGATGCGAGAGGAGTTGTTCGACCCGAGCGGTCGGGTCGGTCTCGAGCTGCCACTCGCGCGCCGAGTAGCAGCGGGGCGCGAGCTGGGCCACGCGATAAACGCCCCCGCGCTCATCGACGGCTACGGGGACTCCGTGGAGCGAGAGGGTGGTGTAGCCGAGCCCCTCGGGTCGCCCGAACAGTGCGGCCAGCTTGTTGGAATCGGACGCGGGATAGGCAGGATGCAGACCAGGTCTGCCCTGTGAGTTCCGGCGAGCATCTTCGGGGGGCTCGCTGTCGCCGCTGCGGACCCATTCGGGGCTGAGTGCGGTCGCCAAGGGGAGGAGCGCGATGATCTGTCGTGTCGGGGGGAGCTTCGCCCGGGCGGAGAGGCTAGTCCATCCCCGTCCGACGCCCAGGTGGACCGGCCAGCGTCGGTCCAGGAGGAAGTCTTGGAGCTGCGGGGCCTCGTTGCCCAGGTCCACGATCGGTTCCTCGATGACCAATTCGCCCTCATCGACAAAGTCGCTCATCTCGAGTTCGCCGAGTTCTGTCCCCTGAAGGGACCGGGTCATGGCGAGCCCTTCCTCCAGGAGCAGGGACATCTCGTCGATGTGGAGGTACCCCTGGGAGAGCAGTTCCTCCCCTTCGACTGAGCTGCGGGCTCCGATGTCCAGAGCCCGGGAAGGGACGGCGACGTGGTAGCGGATTCCAAGGACCACGAGGTCGAGCAGCGCCAGGCCGACCAGGACCGAGCTGCGGAGCAAGGGCCGACTCGCGAGGGTGAAGAAGCAAGCTGCCCCAGCGGCCAGCACCACTCCACTCTGGACTGCGCCAACGATGTAGGGGCCGCGCTCGGAGT
>CAZQTQ010000506.1:1011-3345 GCA_964596025.1 uncultured Rickettsiales bacterium | reverse complement strand
ATCGGCTGCAAGGGCTGCCTGCAGGCCTGCCCCTACGACGCTATCTACATAGACCCCGAGAGCGGCACGGCTGCGAAGTGCAACTACTGCAGCCACCGCACCGATCTGGGACTGGAGCCCTCGTGCGTTGTGGTGTGTCCCGAGCACGCCATCTTGGCGGGGGACCTCAACGATCCGAAGTCGGAGATTTCCCGCGTCCTCGCCAAGGAGCGCGTGACGGTGCGGAAGCCCGAGCAGGGGACGGGGCCCAAGCTGTTCTACATCGAGGGTGCCCAGGTCAACCTGCAACCGACGGCGACCCCGCGCACTCCGACTACCTTTGCCGCAGCTGACGTGGTCTCGCTGCATGGCGGGGTCCATCAGGGGCCTGCCTCGGGCTTGCCCGACGTCGACGCTCCCGGTCCTCTGCGCATCGCCGGGCGCAAGGCGGGCCAGATAGCTCAGGTGGGCTACAACGCCCAGCACAAGGTGCCCTGGCACTGGCCGGTGTGGACCTACTTGGTCACCAAAGGGGTGGCCACGGGAATCGTCCTCGTCCTCGCCCTGCTCTGGGGCGTCTTGGGGGTTGGGCCTTCGGGGACCGTTGCCGCTTGGGCCGCCGGAATTTCGCTTGTCATGACCGCGGCGACCACGGCCCTCTTGGTCCTCGACTTGGAGCACCCCAGCCGCTTTTTCTACATCCTGACCCGACCCCAGTGGCGCTCCTGGCTTACCCGTGGGGCCGTCTTGCTCATCGCGTTTTCCCTGGGGACGGGCCTGTGGGGCGCCCTGGAGATTGGAGCCCAACTGGGTCTCCTCGACCCATCGCTCGCTTCCCGCTGGCGCATGCCGCTCATCTGGCTGAACACGCCCTTGGCCGTCGGTACCGCCATCTACACCGCCTTCCTCTTCGGTCAGGCCGAGGGCCGCGACTTCTGGCAGAGCCCGCTCTTGCCCCTGCAGCTCTTGGTGCAAGCCTTCCTCTCCGGTGCGGCGGTCCTCGTCTTGGCTCTTCCGGTGTACGAACACACCGAAGACTTTGCCCTCGGCTGCAACCGCACGCTGGCGATCTCGGTGGGCCTGCACCTCTTCGTCCTGGTGCTTGGCGAGTTCGCCATGCCGCACGCCACCGACGTCGCCCGGCAGGCGGCGTACGCCATCACCCGGGGTGCCTACCGCACGCAGTTCGCCTTTGGCGTTCTGGTCGTGGGCCACATCTTGCCGCTCGGGGTGTGGATGGCCTCCCCCGGCTCGGTTGATCCCGGACTCGCGGCCTTCCCGCTCATCGGCCTCTTTCTCTACGAGCGGCTGTTTGTGAAGGCACCCCAGGAGGTACCCAACTCATGAGCGGCATCGACGAAGGCACCAACGGAACCATGGAGCAGCCCCGGTTCGCCGTGGCCGATCGGGAGCCGGTGCAGCTGAAGACCGTGGTGCACCCGGACGGTCGAATGAGCCAGTACCCGCCGCCAGAGCTGTGGGACGACTGGGTCGAGTGGGATCCGAAGGCTTGGCCTGAGCGGGTGCCACGGCGGTTTACGTTGGTGCCGACGATCTGCTTCAACTGCGAGGCGGCGTGCGGGCTCTTGGCCTACGTCGACAAAGAGACCTTTGCGATTCGCAAGTTCGAGGGGAACCCGGCCCATCCCGGCAGCCGGGGGCGCAATTGCGCCAAGGGGCCGGCAACCCACAACCAAATCTACGATCCCGAGCGCATCCTGCATCCGCTCAAGCGGGTCGGCGGGCGCGGGGCGGGGCAATGGAAGCGAATTTCCTGGCAGCAGGCGATCGACGAGATCTCCGAGAAGATGCGCACCAGCCGCGAGAAGCGAAGGGATGGCATCTGCTACCACGTCGGGCGTCCGGGCGATGACCACTACGCCAACCGGGTGGTGCAGAGCTGGGGCGTGGATGGCCACAACAGCCACACCAACATCTGTTCGGCCGCGGCCCGTGCCGGCTACCACTTCTGGTCGGGGGCGGACCGCCCCAGCCCGGACTACGCGAACGCCCGCGCCATTCTGCTCATCTCGGCCCACCTGGAGTCGGGACACTACTTCAACCCCCATGCCCAGCGAATCATCGAGGCGCAGCGTGCGGGGGCCAAGATCATCACCTTTGACCCGCGGCTCTCGAACACCGCGGCCAAGAGCGATGTGTGGCTCCCGAGCTGGCCGGGCAGTGAGTCGACCATCCTGTTGGCGCTGGCCAACCACCTCATCCAGAACGACCGCTACGACAAGGTCTTTGTCGAGCGCTGGGTCAACTGGAAGGAGACGCTAAGAGCGGCCCCGTCCTTTGCCGAGGATCCTGAGGTCAAGGCCCTGGCTGCGGCGGCGCTGGCCCAGCCCGGTG
>CAZQTQ010000506.1:0-1001 GCA_964596025.1 uncultured Rickettsiales bacterium | reverse complement strand
GGTGGCCCGAGCTTTGCCGACTTCGATCGCTTCCTGAAGGCGCTGTACAAGGACTTCAGCTTCGAGCGCGCCGCGCGCGAGTCCCAGGTGGACGAGGCCCGGATCCGGGAGGCGGCCGAGATCCTCGCCCGCGCCGGCAACCGGGTCGCAGCTCACAACTGGCGCGCCGCCTCCATGGGCAACCGCGGCGGCTGGCAAGTGGCCCGATGCCTCTTCTTCCTCAATGTGCTCACGGGCAGCGTCGGCACCGAGGGCGGTACTTCGCTGAACTCGTGGAACAAGTTCGTGCCCAAGCCCGCCAGCCAGCCGCCGCCGGTCGAGTGCTGGAATGAGCTGCATCTTCCCGTGGAGTGGCCCCTGGCCTTCTACGAGATGAGCTTCTGCTTGCCCCACCTCCTCAAGGAGGAGCGCGGGACCATCGATGTCTACTTCACGCGGGTCTACAACCCCTTGTGGATCAACCCCGATGGCTTCCAGTGGATGGAGGTGCTGCGCGACGAGAGTCTGATCGGCTGCCACGTGGCGCTGACGCCGACCTGGAACGAGAGCGCGTGGTTTGCCGACTACGTCTTGCCCATGGGGCACGCCGGCGAGCGCCACGATCTGATGAGTCAGGAGACCCACTCCGGGCAGTGGATTGGCTTCCGGCAGCCGGTGCGGCGTGTGGCGATGGAGCGGGCCGGAAAGACGATCCATCGGACCCATGAGGCCAACCCCGGCGAGGTCTGGGAAGAGGCGGAGTTCTGGATCGATCTCAGCGTGGCCATGGATCCCGACGGCAGCCTCGGCATCAAGAAGTGGTTCGACAGTCCCTATCGACCCGGCGAGGTGATTACGGTCGAGGAGCACTTCCGCTGGATCTTCGAGAACAGCGTGCCGGGGCTGCCCGAGGCGGCCCAGGAGGAGGGCCTGAGCCCGCTCGCCTACATGCGCAAGTACGGCGCCTTCGAGGTGACCCGCGACCGCTACCTGCCCTACGAGGAGGAGAAGGAAGGCGGCGT
>CAZQTQ010000505.1:0-3348 GCA_964596025.1 uncultured Rickettsiales bacterium | reverse complement strand
GTGCAGGGCCCGCAGGGACCGGTGGGTCCCATGGACCAGAAGTTATCCTTCTCGCCGCAGCGACCGATGCGTTCGTCGGCGACACCCAGCTTGCTCCAGAGCGCCGCGGTTTCGTCGTCGTCCTTGTAGACGGTGATCAGGAGCCGGTCCTTGGGCAGGCTCATGGTCTCTGTCAAAAAGTCCCAGGCTGAGACGACGGCCTCTTCCTTGAAGTAGTCGCCAAAGGAGAAGTTGCCCAGCATCTCGAAGAAGGTGTGATGGCGAGCGGTAAAGCCAACATGCTCGAGATCGTTGTGCTTGCCAGAGACCCGCATGCACTTTTGTACCGAGGTGGCTCGGGTGTAGGGCCTCACCTCTTGGCCAGTGAACACGTCCTTGAACGGAACCATGCCGGCGTTAACGAAGAACAGGGTGGGGTCGTTCTCAGGGACAAGCGGCGCACTCGGGACGACGCTGTGTCCGCGGTCCACGAAGAAGTCCAAAAAGGTACTTCGAATCTTGGCGACGTTCATGGCCCGACGGTCTCCGAAAGGGAGGGCACCCTAGTACGCGTCGCTCGAGGTGACCACCCCACGCACCCGAAGCGCGAAGTCGTCCGGGTTGGACGCGTGCTTCTTTGCTTCCCCCAGCGAGATCAGTCCTGTCTTGAAGGAGCGGAAGAGGCTCTGGTCGAAGGTCTGGGTGCCGTAGGTGGCCGAGCCCTTGGCCAAGGCGTCGGTGATGTCGCGGGTGCGTTCCTTGTCCTCGATGTACTCCCGAACCAGTCCGGTGTTGACCAGTACTTCCACCGCGGGAATGAGGCCCTTGCCGTTCTTCCTGGGCACCAAACGCTGACTGACAACCGCCCGAAGCAGGGCTCCAAGGCGCAGGCGGACCAGCTCCTCCTGATGGGGGGGGAAGAGGGATGTGATGCGGTGGATCGTCTGGGCGGCGTTGACGGTGTGGAGCGTGGACAGCACGAGGTGCCCCGTCTCGGCCGCCGTCAGCGCAATGTCCACGGTCTCGAGATCCCGCATCTCTCCCACCAGGATGACATCGGGATCTTGGCGGAGTGCCGCGCGCAGGGCGCCGCCAAAGGACCGAGTATCGACGCCTACCTCCCGCTGCGTGATGACCGCTTTCCGGTCACGGTGCATGTATTCGATCGGATCCTCCACCGTCAGCACGTGGCAGGCCCGGGTGCGGTTGATGTGGTCGATCATGGAGGCCAGCGTCGTACTCTTGCCCGAGCCAGTCGTCCCGGTCACCAGCACCAGGCCCCGTGGTTCCTCTGCGATGCGGTGGAGTACTTCCGGAAGGTTCAGGTCCTCAAACTTCGGAATGGAAGACGGGATTACCCGAAAGACCAATGCAAGGGTCATTCGCTGCCGAAACACGTTGGCTCGGAACCGACCCAGGCCCTCGACCCCGTAGGCAAAGTCCAGCTCCAAGCACTCCTTGAAACGCTGTTTCTGCTCCTGGTCCAGGATCGACGAGGCCATCTTGGCCGTCTGGGATGCGCTCAGTACATCGGATTCAGGCAGCGGTCGAACAACGCCGTGTACCCGCACCATGGGTCGATTCCCCGCCCGCAGGTGCAAATCGCTGGCCCCGAGGGCCGTAGCCTTTTCCAGTAATGCATCCAGCTGCATACGCCGGCTCCCTCGTGGCTCGAGGGAGCCGGCAAAAGCAGCTCCGTCGAGACCTTAGGCCTCCGCAACCGGCGGTGCCGGCGGCTTGGGCATTTCCCCCGCACGGGGGATGTCGTGGGCCTCGAACAACTGGGCCTCGAGGGCGGTGGAGAACTCGGCATTCTCAAGGAGGAACTGCCGCGCTTGCTCCCGACCTTGGCCCAGTCGATCGTCGCCGTAGGAATACCACGAACCACTCTTGCGAATGAGGTTGGCGTCGACCGCCATATCCAACAACTCGCCGGAGCGGGAGATCCCCTCACCAAACAGGATGTCGAATTCGCAGTTGCGGAAGGGGGGAGCCACCTTGTTCTTGACCACCTTCACTCGCGTACGGTTTCCGATGGCGACGTCGCCCTGTTTGATGGAGCCGATCCGGCGGATGTCGACCCGGACGGAGGCGTAGAACTTCAGGGCCCTACCGCCCGTCGTCGTCTCGGGGCTGCCGAACATCACCCCGATCTTCATGCGGATCTGGTTGATGAAGACGACGATGGTCTTGCTCTTGGCCACCACCGCAGTCAGCTTTCGAAGGGCTTGGCTCATGAGCCGGGCCTGCAGGCCCGGCAGGGAGTCGCCCATGGACCCCTCAAGCTCGGCCTTAGGCACGAGCGCGGCCACTGAGTCGATCACGATGATGTCCAGGGCGCCGGAGCGGATGAGGGTCTCGCAGATCTCCAGGGCTTGCTCCCCGAAGTCGGGCTGGCTCACCAGGAGTTCGTCGGTTTTGACGCCCAGCTTGCGGGCGTAGTTGACATCCAGGGCGTGCTCGGCATCGATGAAGGCGGCCAGGCCTCCCCCCTGTTGGGCTTGCGCGATGGTCTGCAGAGCCAAGGTGGTCTTGCCCGAACTCTCCGGTCCGTAGACCTCGATCAGGCGTCCGCGCGGCAAGCCACCGATACCCAGAGCCAGGTCGAGGCCGAGGGAGCCAGTCGAGATCGTCTCCAGGTTGCCGAAGCTCTTGGTCTCGCCAAGCCTCATGATCGCCCCCTTGCCGTGGGCGCGTTCGATGCTGGCCATGGCCAGGTCCAGTGCTTGGCGACGTTCGCTGTCGCTGGAATTTGGGGTTGCGGTGATGTCGGGATTCTTCTTCGAGCGGGAACTCTTGGCAGCCATGGTCGGACAATCTCCAGAAATCAGCAGGCCCCTTGGGCCAGGGGAAGCGGTTCGATAGAATTAGGATACCTGAACGCTTGTTCAGGTCAAGCAAATTGCTTGCGGGACTCAAGTATTTCTATGCCCTGCGAGTCACGCAAGTCCAATCTGCACCCCGACCGGGACAGTTTTTGTCCCGGGTAGTCGCCCTCTGTCGATCACTGCCAATCGTTGGTGCCGGCTGGGCTGAGAAAAGCCGCCGGAACCCTCCTAGCGAAGCCGGAGGATCTGCCGCCGGAGCATGTCGAGGGCAATCCACGCGCCGAAGGTCCGGTTCGCCTGCCGGTCCCGCCCCAAATGCAGCGTCTTGACGCGCTTCCCCGATGGCCCATCGACCGCAACACAGACCGTCCCAACCGGCTTGTCTTTGCTGCCTCCGGTGGGTCCGGCCACCCCAGTCACTGCCACCCCCCAGGGCACGCCCGCCTCGCTACGTGCGCCCCGCGCCATCGCAACCGCCACCTCCTCGGACACCGCTCCGTGCTGCGCAATCAGCCGGGCTTCCACCCCAAGACAGGCCACC
>CAZQTQ010000504.1:0-3357 GCA_964596025.1 uncultured Rickettsiales bacterium | reverse complement strand
CCGGAGGTGGCGAGGCCTGGGAGCCCTCTTCTTCGTCGCAGTCCTCATCGATGGCCTGGTCGCAGTCGTTGTCGACTTCGTCGCAGAGTTCTTCGCCGCCGGGTCGGGCCCAGGGGTCGTTGTCATCGCAGTCGCCGTTGAGGACGGAGTAGCCGTCCAGATCCCCATCCCAGGCCTCTGTGCCCTCGTCGATGGCCCCGTCGCAGTCTTGGTCGATGCCGTCCGGGAACTCGACCGCCCCAGGATGAACGCTCGCGTTGCTGTCGTCGCAGTCCCCGCCCCCCTCGGCGAAGCCGTCGCCGTCGTCGTCGGCCTGCACGGTCCCTTCGTCGATCTGGCCGTCGCAGTTGTCGTCGATGCCGTTGCTGACCTCTTCGGCTCCGGGGTGGATCTCCGGGTTGCGGTCGACGCAGTCCCCCTCCACTTCGGCGTAGGTGTCGCCGTCGTCGTCGCTGGTCTCGGTGTCTTCGTCGACGATTCCGTCGCAGTCGTCGTCCTCACCATTGGCTAGCTCGACGGCGCCGGGATGGTCTTCGGCCTCGGAGTCGTCGCAGTCTCCTCCCGAGACGGTCCAGCCGTCGCCGTCTGCGTCGACTTCCCCGAGACCTTCATCGACCTCCCCATCGCAATCCTCGTCCATTCCGTTGGCTGTCTCGGTCGCGCCCGGGTGGATGGAGGCGTTGCTGTCGTCGCAGTCGCCGCCCTCTTCGGTGTAGCCATCTCCGTCGTCATCCACCCCTGAAGACCCCTCGTCTACGGTGCCGTTGCAGTTGTTGTCGATGCCGTCGGCGACCTCGCTCTGGCCCGGGCTGAGGTCGGCGTCGGTGTCGTCGCAGTCCCCACCGTTCTCGGAGAATCCGTCGCCGTCGTCGTCCGCGTTCACCGTCCCCTCGTCCACGGTGCCGTCGCAGTCGTTGTCGACCCCATCTGCTGTCTCAGGGGCTCCGGGGTAGGTGTCCGATGGAGAGGGAGAGGCTGCAGGATCTCCCTCCCAGCAGTCGACCGGCGAGGTACAGGTGAGGGCTCCGTCGCCGTCGGTGTCGAATCCCTCGTCGACGAGCGTGTCGCAGTCCTCGTCTGTCCCGTCGCAGGTCTCGGTGCCGACAGGCGAAATGGTGGGGTCGCTGTCGTCGCAGTCCATGCCGCCGCAGACGTCGGTGTCCCAGCCGTCTCCGTCGGCGTCCCAGCAGGGCGGGAGGAATCGAATGGCGTAGTTGGACGGAATGCTGCTGGCGGTGTTGCAGGCTGCGGTCAGGGTGTTGGCGGTTGCGTCGGCGTAGTCGGCCAGTCCCACGGTGGAATAGGCCCCGCTGTCGCAGGTGGAGCTTGAGAAGGACGTGTCCTGGTAGTGGAATTCGATCCAGTTCGTTCCCTCGTGAAGAGAGACAGTAAACGTAACCCCATTGCCGGTCGGGCAGATGTCCGAGGTGTTGTTGAGCCAGGTGATGCGGAAGATGCGGTCGGGGGCTACGCCGGTGGTCTCCCACCCTACGATCGGTGTGTAGGTGCCCGTGTCGCCGTTGCAGGAGCTGCCGACGTCGTCGTCGTTGGCCACAAAGTCGTGCCAGAAGGGCGAGATGCGGCCGTAGGTGTCCGGCTGCATGGGGCACAAGTTGTTTTCGTCGGCGTTGGTGATCTGAAAGTAATCGTAATTGGCGGGATAGAGGTTGCCGTTTGCCGAGACCCAGACCTTGGCGTACATGACGCCGTAGAACTCGAAGTCGAAGCCTAGGTCCGCCGTGGTCCATTCGCTGTCGCAGAGCGACGGCGCCCCAATCTGGGTGACAAAGGACGAGTCGTAGACTGGGCCGCCGGCCTCGTTCGAGTCAATCCAGGTGTAGCCGTAGGAGTCGGGGCCACCGGAGCTTGCGAGGGCCCCTGCGGGAGTGAGCAGCAGAACCGTGGCCAGGAGGGCGCGACTGCAGGGGTGGGATCGGGCGTGGCGCATACGGGCCAAGTTCTCATCATGCCTTAGGGCGGCGCGTGGCCGCGAGGGACTCCGTGAACCCTGCCTTGCTCGGGGTCGCCTCGGAGGAGTGCATTGCGCGTCAGGAGGTGATCTGTTGCCCTGGGCTGTGTAGGGTGGCCAGCCACCCAGGAGGTCCCATGGTTTCGGAACTGTTCGACGCGAGCCGCTGGATGGCAGTTGAGGGCTTTGACTTCTCCGACATCACCTACCACCGGGCCCGAGGCCAGGGCACGGTCCGGATCGCCTTCAACCGCCCCGAGTGCCGAAACGCCTTCCGACCCAAGACGGTCGATGAACTGTACCGGGCTCTAGACCATGCCCGCATGTGGCCGGATGTCGGCTGTGTCTTGCTGACGGGCAACGGCCCCTCGCCCAAGGACGGCGGCTGGGCCTTCTGCTCGGGCGGAGATCAACGGATTCGTGGCAAGGACGGCTACAAGTACGAAGGTGAGGACGCCGGTGGCATCGACGCCGCCCGGCTGGGGCGGCTCCACATCCTCGAAGTGCAGCGGCTGATTCGGTTCATGCCCAAGGTCGTCGTTGCGGTGGTCTCGGGCTGGGCCGTCGGTGGCGGGCACAGCTTGCACGTCGTGTGCGACCTCACGCTGGCCAGTCGGGAACACGCCATCTTCAAGCAGACCGATGCCGACGTGGCCAGCTTCGACGGGGGCTACGGATCGGCCTATCTGGCGCGGATGGTGGGGCAGAAGCGGGCGCGGGAAATTTTCTTCCTGGGGCGGGACTACTCGGCGGACGAGGCCTTCGCCATGGGGATGGTCAACGCCGCTGTGCCCCACAAAGAGCTGGAAGACACCGCCTTGGAGTGGGCTCGCGAGATCGGTGCCAAGAGCCCAACAGCGCAGCGTATGCTCAAGTTCGCCTTCAACTTGGTGGACGATGGCCTGGCCGGTCAGCAGCTCTTTGCTGGGGAGGCGACGCGCCTTGCCTACGGAAGCGAGGAGGCGCGAGAAGGTAGAGATGCCTTTCTCGAGAAGCGGCCGCAGGACTTCAGCGAATTTCCCTGGCAGTTTTGAGGGCTGGGAGACGGCAGGAGACCGATGGACCCCCCCATGGACAACCCCCGGCTGGAGCGAATCCACGACCTGCGTAAGGCGGTCGATGACGCCGCAGTTCTCTTGAGCCTGCACGAGGTCGGCGTACTCTCGCGGCTCGCAGAGGGCCCGGCCACGGTCGCTGAGTTGGTCGAGACTCTGGGCCTCAGTGGGCGCCGGCTCCGCGCCTTCCTCGAGGTCATGGCCGCCCTCGGCTTCCTCTTGCGCACCGGCGAGGAGTACCGACTCCATCCCGGCGACGAAGCCCTCTTCGGCTCCGAAGAGGCGGCCCATCTGGCCTTGCCCGGCAAGTCCGTGGAGGCTTTTTTCGCCAGC
>CAZQTQ010000503.1:0-3373 GCA_964596025.1 uncultured Rickettsiales bacterium | reverse complement strand
CCGTCTTCGGTCCTCAGCTCGACATCCTCATACGGCAGCTTCAAGCGCCGGCTCGGGGAGATTCGGCGGGCTGTCTTGGCCCGCTTCAACGTGGTCGCGATGGCGGACGAGCCCTCGTCCCAACGGCGCGCGAGTGGGCCGGGAAGCCAGGCGGGAGCGGGTTGTGGGTTTCCGACAAACGGCATGGGGGACAACTCGGCGGGGTGGGCTCAGGCGTCCCCGGCAGAGCTCCATAGCTCATCAGGCCAGACCGCGATCTGGGGCGAGCCCATCCCACCGCGCCAGTAAGCCCGACCCATGCCCCGGGAGTCCAGGGCAAAGCCCGGCTCCCCGCTGGAGTCGAGTCCCACGATCCCAACCTGGCCGACGGCCAGTTCCTGGCCCAGTCGTGCAACTGCCGCTTCGCAGGCCGCCTGGGCTCCCTGTTCCATACCGTCGACGGCGTCCTTGCTGAGCAGCATGCGCAGGATCAACTCGCCCGTTCCAGTGGCTACCGCCGCGCCGGCGCCATCCAGTGCCCAGAGACCGGCGCCGGGCAAGGGGCTATCTCCGACCCGTCCGGCCATCTTCATCCAGATGCCACCGGTAGAGACCGCAGCAGCAAAGCAACCCGCTTGGTCGCGAACACAGACGCCTACCGTGTCGCCTTCGCCCACCGGCAACCGGCCCTCCTCGTCCTCGCCGAGCACTCCGCCCAAGGAGGCCAATCGTTCGGCGGGGTCAACTGCGGATGCCCCCGCAAGCTGCCGCCTCTTCGCCTCCCACTGGCGAACCCGAGCCGGGCTGGGCAGCTCCTCGCGAAAGGGGAGGTCCTGTCGCCGCGCGAAGCGAGCGGCCCCTAATCCAACGAGGAGGCAGTGCGGCGTGCTGTCCAGAATCGCCCGGGCAAGCTCCACCGGATTGGCCACCCCGGAGACGGCCGCCACCCCACCAAAACCCCGGTCTGTGCCACACATGACCGCCGCATCCATCTCGACGGTCCCGTCCTCGGTCAGGCAGGCTCCGGCGCCCGCGTTGAAGATGCCAGAGTCCTCCATGCAGCGCACCACCGCCACGGCGGCGTCCAGAGCCGCCTCCCCAGCGCTCAGGATGGAGCGTCCCACCTCGGCAGCCTCCAAGAGCCCCTGACGATAGGCGGCCTCGCGGCCCTCGGTCATCGTCCGCATGGCGCCGGCACCGCCGTGAAGGATGAGGGATGGCTTCATCGCGCGCACACTCTAACCTGAATCCCCGGAAAAGGCGGCGCAGCACAACCCTTGCATCGACCTCGCCGCCGCCCGCCGTGGCGGCTATGGTGGCGCCGGCTGGGCGCACGAGGCGCCCCAAGGAGTGCCTTCAGTATGCCTACGCAAGCCCAGCACCCCATTCTTCTCGCCTTCCTCGCTGCTGGCCTCACGCTGTCCGCCTGCCAAAGCCCTGGCGACGACGACGACGACAGCGCCGCAACCAACCCCGGGCCAGAGCCGTTTGATCCCTCGCTCTACGAGATCCTGTCCCACGACCTTACCGAGTCGGCTGGAGAGGCATACCGAGGCAGCGACAATGCAGAGGCTGTCGTCCAGGTGGCCCGCATTTGGACCGGGACCCCCCTGGTAGTTCACGCCGTCGAGGCCCAGTTCAACGTCCGCTCGGACGACGACCAACCGGCCCACGTCGCCATCTACCCCGACTTTGGAACGAACTTCTACGACTTTGGCCGAGACGCCCCGCTCGTCGAGTGGGAGCTGGAGCTGGAGAAGGACGAGCACGACGAGAGCTGGCTGCTCTTGCCCCTAGAGGAGCCCATCGTCCTCAACCAACCGCAGCTCTTGTTTGTTGGAAACCACTACCGCGGGACGGCGGGTCAGCCGGTGCTCGCCACCGACGAGGTCCTATCCGAAGACCTGCTCTTTTCCGAGACCATGGGGGAAGCCGCACCCTTTTCGCCGCACCTCGCCGTCCTGCCCGATCGGGGTACGGACTCCGGTGGCTTTGAGTCCGTTTACTTCGCCGGTGCACAGGGCCAATTGGCAACCGCTGGAGACCTGATGGTCCGCCTCTACGTGGAACGTACCGACGTGGTTGAGACGACCTGGTTCCGAAATGACAGCGTAGAGGAGAGCACGACAGGGCTGCCATCTACGGGCTCGGTCGCCTTTGGCGATTGCAACGGAGACGGCTGGATCGATGTTTATACCGGCAACCTCTGGGTCAACCAGGGGGAGGGCCGGTTCGAGGATGAGACCGGCGCCTCCGGGGCGGGCGGCGGGGGGGTCGGCGCATGGGGTGATTACAACAACGATGGCAACCTCGACCTCTTTGTTGCCGGGACGGCCGACCAGCTCTTTGAAGGGCAGGGCGACTGCAACTTTGTCGATGTCACCGCCGCGTCTGGAATCGACGACACCCAGCTCTACGACAATGGGGGGGGCCACCTCGAACAGAATGTTCCAACCCCCTCCGCCGCCTGGGTCGACGTCAACAACGACGGTCTGCTCGACCTGTACCAGGCCAACTTCATGAACTTCGAGACCGCCGACTCGGCCCACGACCGCCTGTGGATCAACCAGGGCGACGGCGTCTTTGAGAACTCCACCGACGCGGCCGGAATGACCTCGGGCCAGGGGGCGGGCAAGGCCGGGCGCGGGGTCGCCGTGGCCGACTGGGACAACGACGGCGACATGGATATCTACGCATCCAACTACCGACTGCACAAGAACTTCGCCTGGGAGAACGACGGTAGCGGGGCCTTCGTCAACATCGGCACGGACAACTGGCTGGAGGGGCACGCCGACCCGGTACCACCGGGCTACTACTACGGCCACACCATCGGAAGCACTTTTGGAGACGTCGACAACGACGGGGACCTCGACCTCTTTGCCGCCAACCTCGCCCATCCCCGCTTCATCGTCTTCTCGGACAAGAGCATGTTCCTGCAGAACCAGCTCTCGGAGACCGGCGAGGCGAGCTTCGAAAACCTCCGCGAGGAGGCCGGCATGGCGTACCAAGAGACCGACAGCAGTCCCGTCTTTCTCGACTTCGACAACGACGGGTTGTTGGACCTCTTCTACACCGCCACCTACGCCGCCCGACCGAGCTACCTCTACCGCAACGAAGGCGACTTTCGGTTCTCCCTGGTCAGCTACCAAGCGGGGGCCTCGATCCCAGGCGGTTGGGGGGTGGCATCGGCCGACCTCGACAACGACGGAGATCTGGATCTTGTGGGCGGCAGGGTACTCATGAACGAGTACCCCAAGGCCGGCAACTGGCTCCAGGTAGAAGTAGTCGGCAACGGCGCTGGCGCCACCAACCGGTCCGCCATCGGCGCTCGAGTTCGCGTGACCACCGACGTCGGCACCCAGCTGCGCGAGGTGTCCGGTGGACTTGGGGTCGG
>CAZQTQ010000502.1:0-3374 GCA_964596025.1 uncultured Rickettsiales bacterium | reverse complement strand
CATGAGCTGCGTACCCACCCTCATGTAGGGATTCAGCGCCCCCACCGGATTCTGGAAGATGAAACCGACGCCCATCTGGCGCAAGGCCTGAAGGCGCCTGCGATGGCGTCTGCGCCACAAGGGCCAGGCCCATCCGATGCGCTGGCGGAAGGGGTAGAGCTCGTCGCCTTCGGGGGGCCTGAAGGGGCAGAACTCCTCGACCTCATCCAACACGTCAATGGGGGCCTGGCCGGGGATGTTGTAGACCGCTGAGCCGCTGATAACCCCGGGCTCCAAGCTTGAGAGGCCCATCATCGACCGGACGAACTGCGTCTTTCCCGAGCCGCTCTCTCCCACGAGACCCAGGATTTGACCGGTCGGCACGGTCAGACGCCCGCCCTGGACGATGGGCTTGACGATCTTCCCGACCTGCACGGCAACCCACACGTCATTGGCGACGAGGATGGAGTCCGGCTCGGCGGATGCGCCGGCCGTTGTGTCGACCTGAGTCTCAGCGCTGGCGATGGCTTCGCTCAATGTCGCCCCCGCTCGAAACGATCCCCAATGCCATCGCCCAGGAGGGTCAAGCCGAGGATGCTCACAGTAATCAGGACGGCCGGCGCAATAAAGGCCGGCGCAATCAGGCTGCCGAGGTCACAACCGGTCACAAGGTTGCCCCAGGACGGGACCGCAGCCGGCACGCCGTAGTTGCCACCGAGAAAGCTGAGGCTTGTCTCCACCAAGACGAAGTATCCGAAGAGGTAGAAAAAATGCCGCGCCAACACCGGAGCACAGTTCGCCCAAAGGATATGGTAGCCAAGGATGCGAGCGTCGCTGAGCCCGTGCGCACGGGCTGCCTCGACGAACTGCTCCCTCTGGAAGGCGCCCACTTTCTGGTAGATGGCCAGCGCGAGGACAGGCACGTAGGCCAAGCCCAAGAAGGCAGCGATCATCACCATCCGCAAGGTCAGAGCCCCTCCCGGATCCTTGAGGGTGCTGACAAAGATGCCGACGGCCACAATGACGAGGATCAGCCGGGGGTAGGACGCGATGACGGTGAGGAAGAGCTTTATGCCGCCCTCCAGGAATCCGCCCCGGAAGTACCCCGCCACCGCACCGAGCAAGGTCCCCAGGAAGATCGCAAGGGCACAACTGAGCAGGGCCGGCATAAAGAGGGCTTCGGTGGCCTCCACCAGAGTCTGGGCCAACGGACGCGCGTTCTTGTCGGTACCGAGGAGGTAACCGGGAGGCACAGCACAGTTGGGGTCGAGCTTCTTGGACGTGCCCGAGAAGCTCGTCACCCCCGCATCCGGCTCGTAGATGACCATGTCGTCGACGTCGAGGGAGATCGCCGCCAGCCGCATTGTGACAAGACCCACGACGACAAAACCGCCGAAGAGCAGGCGGTAGTCGACCTCTCGCCACCGCAGAATTGTGGTGATGAGGTCGGCCAAAGCGCCCTTGGCAAACTTTCCGGCGAGACCACTCATCCGCCGTCCTCCGAGCTACGGCGCATGCGCGGGTCGATGAGGATCTCCAGCAGATCCCGGATGAGGGCCACGAGAGCCACCAGGAACGTGATGAAGACGGTGATCGTCAGCAGCAAGAGGGCATCACCCCCCTCAGCCGCTTGCAGCGAGATGTAGCCCAGGCCGTACACCGTAAAGAGGCTCTCGGCAATCACCACTGAACCGAGCAAGAAGGCCACCTTGGCCGCGGAGATGCTCGAGATCGGCATGAGGAGACCAGGCATCATGTGCTTGACGAGCGAGGCGCCACGCAGGTTGGCAGCGTGAATGTAGTCCTGGGTGTAGAGACGGCGAACCTCGTTCTCGAACTGCATGAGCATCTCGCCCAGGTTGCTGTCCCCAACACAGAGGATGGCCACACAGGCCACTACCACCGGAGCGACCATGGCCACTTTCTCAGCAAGAGGAAGGCCTGACCATTCACCTGCAGGATGTAGCCCAGAATAAAGACTGGCGTGATCGAGACAACAAGCAGCAAGGTGCGCAACAAGCCGCGCAGCGAGGGAAAGGGAAGCCACAACAGGAAGGCCACTCCAACCAGACTCAAGAAGACCGCAACGGCAAGCGTCCCAAAGACCAAGGGCACAGTGGCGCTGGCCCCAGTCATCACCTCGCTCAAGACCGGCTGGCCCTTCTTTGTTTCCCCCACATCCCATTTGAAGATGCCAACCCAAAACTCCCCGAAGAACCAGGCGACGAAGGCCGGCCCAGGAAGCTTGCAGTCCGAGCTGTAGCAGTCGAGATCAATCCCCTCGACGTCAACAGTGACGATGGTCGGCGAACCCCTCTTGACCGAGATGAGCGTGCCACAGTTCTCCGAATCAACGCAGACAATGCTCTTGCCCGGGATGGCCGTCTCGTAGTTCACGGGATCCCGCGGCTTGCCCGGGGAGCCCGGGGACACCCAAAGGAAGCAGGCCAGAACAAAGCTGCTCAGGAAGAGGACTGTCAGGAAGTGACCCACCTTCTGGGCCACCAGTCCGAGCGTCCGCATGGGACCTCCTCCTGAGTCCTGGGTTCAGTTCCGGACCGAGCGCTGGGCCCGGCCTAGTCTTTCTTCAGATCCCAGTCCGCGAACTGGGTGAAGTAGTAGTAGGCCTGGATGTGGGAGCCTTGGACGTCCCAAGAGATAGCGGAGTAGTTTCGGAGGCTCCACAAGAAGATGTAGGGCGCCGTCTCAGAAAGGCGCCGGTGGATCTCCTTCATATAGGCCTGCTGTTCGCTGGGGTCCTGGCTCTCGTAGGCCCCGTTCATCAGCTGGTCGGTCCGATCGTCAAAGTAGTTGACGAAATTCCGGACGCCGCCCTTGGAGAAGAGCTGCCCAATGTCTTCGTTGACATCGAAGGACCAGACCCCCATCACGAGGTCGTAGTCCATCTTCTGCATGATCCGCTCTTCCCAGGACTCACCGCCGATGGCAGCCGGGTTCGAGACGTTGATCCCGAACTTCTTGAGCTGGCCCACCACGTTGGTTGCAACCGTCTGCCCCTGCTCTCCGAGCGCTTCGTCGTAGAAGAAGCGTAGGTCGATGGTGGAGCCACCCTTGGTCCAGTTGTCGCCCGTCTTGGCGTAGCCAGCCTCCTCCATGAGGGCGGCAGCCTGGGGCAGGTCCTGGGTCGGGATCTGCACGTCGTGGTTGTAGTACCGCGAGCTCAGGGTAAAGGGCCCAGAGATGAGTTCGCCCTCCCCGATGAGGTCCAGAGCCTGCTGGCGGTCGAGGGCCAGGCTGAGGGCGCGCCGCACCTTGCTGCTCGCGAGGTTGGCATTCTGCTGGTTGAAGGCCGTAAACCACCAGCTCTTGCTGGGATACGGCTTCAGGGTGCAGCACTGGTCGGCATCAAGCTCAGCGCGCTGCTGCGGCTCGAC
>CAZQTQ010000501.1:0-3393 GCA_964596025.1 uncultured Rickettsiales bacterium | reverse complement strand
AAGCCGTCGACCTCGACCGCGTCGTCGTATTCACCCGGCGCGATCACCCCGTCCTTCACGGCGCGTTCGTACTCGGCGTACCCCTTGGCGGAGGGCGAGGGCCTCGGCGATCGACCTGCAGTGCCCCGCTGGGAGTGGGCGACCCTGCTCGGGTTGGTGGGGCTGGCCTGCGCGCTCCGCCTGCCCGGACTCACCACCGAGTCCCTCGATCTTCTCGAAATCAGCTACTTGCCGGGCATCGGCCGCCCCACTCCCTTTGCCGAGGGGTTCAGCGGGCTTGAAGCCTGGATGGCGATGTTCGGGGAGGTGGCGGCACTCTATTGCCTCGACCTCGTCCACCCGCCGCTCTGGCACTTCGTGCTGGGGGCCACGAAGCTGCTCTTCGGTGCCGAGGCATTCATGCGGCTGCCCGCCCTCTTGGCCTCGCTCGCGCTGGTCGTCGTTCTCTGGGCCGCAGCCCGTCCCTTGGCACGACCTGCTGGACTGTTGGCCGCCTCGCTCGCCGCGGTGACCGCACCGTCGATCTACTTTGGCCAAGACGCCACGCCCTATGCCGCAGTCGGCCTGGTGGCTGCGGCCTCCCCGCTGCTGCTGGTTCGGGCCCTGCGGTGCGGCCGATCCCGAGATTGGCACCTCTTCTTCGGGATTCTGGTTGTTGGCTTCCTCTGCCACTACAGCGTGGCACTGCTCGGCATAGGGCTGGTCGTTCTCCTGTTCGGCATCGCCTACCAAAGGCGAGCCGATGACCGATGGCCGGCAGCTCTGCGTCGAGCCATGGGGGCGGCTTTGTTCTGGGCGATTCCAGCCCTGCTCTGGACCTGGCTCCACCTGAGCACCTTCCCCGCCGTCGCCCAGGACACCCGACTGGTCGCAGACACCTATCCCTGGGATCCGGGCCTGCTGTCCTTTGCTCGGGACTTCTTCGCGGTGACGGCCGGCTTGCCGGCCGACGCATCGCTCGGGAGCGTCCTCGCCGCCCTGGCCCTCTTCGGTCTGGGCCTTGCGGCCTGCCTCCGCCACGGCTCGGTCCTGGCTCTAGCCACAGCGACCCTGGCCTTCGTCTACATCGCAAGCATCTTCTTCTTCTACGCCAACGTCACCGAACACCTGGCGGGACGCGTCTTTTACGGATTCCGGTGGGTGGGATGGTTCCACCCCGTGCTCCTGGGCCTCTTGGCGGTAGGATTGATGCAGCCGCTTGGCCGCTTGCAAATCCCAGCCGGGATCCTCGGGCTCCTCTGGCTCTCCGGCGTCGTACCGACCGCACTGGAGCAAGTCCGCGAGCCCTCACGCCCCGATTACCGAGCTGCTGCGGTCCACATCGCAACCGAACTGAACGACGGCGATGCCCTGGCCACCCTCCCCGCCTGGTTCCAGCGGGGCAACCTCTTTTGGTACTTGATGGAATCGGGTGCCCGGCGCATCGAGGAGCCCGGCGGACAAACTTGGAGCCTCGGCGGCCGGCGGATCAACCCAGAATTCATCCAACCGCAACTGCCCTTCCAGAGTACAGCTGCGGCCCTGGGCTACCGCAGACTCTGGGTGGCAGTCGTCGATGAAAAAATGTTCGGACGCGCCAAGTTCTCTCCAGCCATCGCCGAGCAAGCCCTTGCCTGGGCCAAGGAGCAGCTCGAGCCGGATGGCGAGTGGAGCTTCGACCGGCTCCGCCTCTACCGCTTCCGCAGACCCCTGACCGACCCGGTCGGGGGCAGGGTTCCCGAACTGCCGCTCGAGGTCCGGGCCGATCAGGTGCTCTCATCCATCCGAAGCCATCCCCTGCCCGGGCAGTCGGTGAAGACCTTCCGAGACCCCACACAACTGGACGGCCTACCCCACGGACTTGGCTGGGGCCCGAAGCTCCAGTCCTACCTGGAGCCGGGCTGCGTCGACTTTCGCTGGTCTGGCCTACACCGGGATCTTCGCCCAAAGGCGGTGCACCACTGGTACCTCCACTTCGATCTCCCCTGGGAACTCGAGCGACCTATTCCCAGAGTCACCGCTGACCGGAAAGTCCAGCTCCGGCTGGAGCGACGCGACGGGCAACTCCGGATCTTGGCCATAGGCGAACCCTGCACGGAACCGCCCCCGACCCTGCGCCTCTCTGCACCGCCAGCCCCTTTGCCCGGGCCCTCGTCCGGTTAGGGCAAGCTCTCGTGATAGGTCACGCGCGCATTGGGTGTTCCTGCGTGCCGCGCGTAGCGCAGGGCTTCCAACCAGGAGACACCGCTCCAACGCCACTCGACGGCCGCGTCGTACAAGACGAGCGGTCGCACCCAAGGGAGGGGCCGAGCCTCCGCGATGCGGCGCAAGATCGGGATGGGTAGGTTCCAGCGCACCCCCAAGCGGAAGAGCCGACACAGGACTTCAAAGGGCGCCCCATCTTCCACGCACCAAGCTCGCTGCTCGCTGCGTTGGTGGGCCCCCGGCGGGGGCGGCTCCCCCCCGGCCTGGTGGAGTGCGCGCTCGACGACGCTTCCGGGGCTCGGATAGGCCAAGTTGATGCGGGGGTAACGGGTCCCAAGACGCTGGTTCATCGCCACAGTCGCCAGTGCTTCCTCCAGCGCTTCGCCCGGCATTCCGATCATGTTGAAGGTCAAGAGCTCGATGCCCTGGGCCTGCAAGCGCCCGGCCGCCCGCTCGATGACCTCATTGGGCGTTGGCCTCCCCAAGACCCCGGTATGTGCCGCCTCGTCGGCCGTCTCCAGGCCGACGCCCACGACGCGGGCACCCGCCCGAGCCAAGAGGGCAGCGTTGGTCTCGGTCACCGTCTCGGGCGAGGTGTTGCAAGAGAAGGGAAGGCCCACCTCCCGCGGGAAGCGCTCGGCAAACTCTTCCAGCCAGGGACGGCTCGGAGCAAAAAGGTCGTCGGCAAAGTGAATGCGGGACAGCGGCCAGCGTTCGCGAACCGCCCCGACCTCTTCGATGACCCGCGACACCGACTTTCGGCGCACAAAAGCGCGCTCATCGCCCGCTTGGGCCCGCAGCCCCGGCAAGTAGCAGAAGCCGCAGGAGTGGACGCATCCCCGTCCCGTCACAAAGCGCTTCCAGGGGAAGCGGCCCATGAACGGGTAGGCATCGAAATAGAGGGAGCGAAGGGGGAGTGGGCAGGCATCGAGATTGGCGGGCGGATCGCCGGCCGCTCTCGTCCACAGGCTTCCGTCCCCCTCTCGCCCCACCGCTCCGGGCACCTGGCGCAGATCCCGGCCCTGCTCGAAGGCGTCGACGTAACACAAGAGGCTGAGGTCCAGCTCGCCCTGGAGAGCCCCATCAGCAGGGATGCGCTCCAACAAGGTGTCGTCAAAGGTCGCAGCCGTCCCGACCAGCAGGCTGTGGGACCCTTCGGGTACCAGTGACATCGCACGGCGCAGCCAGCCTTCGCCCATGAACGCCCTG
>CAZQTQ010000500.1:0-3395 GCA_964596025.1 uncultured Rickettsiales bacterium | reverse complement strand
GACGTGCCGGCATTCCCAACACCCGTTCGGCCGCTTCGACCATGCCCGGCATCAGGGCGGCGCCGCCGCTGAGGACCACCCCAGCCGGCATCACTTCGCTAAAGCCGCCGCGCCGCAGGTCCTTCCCGAGTAGCTCGAACATCTCGTGCACCCGCGGCTCGATGATCTCGGCGAGCATGGCGCGCGTGGTCTGCTCGACCCGATCTCCGCCCACACGGGGAACCTCGATGCCCGCATTCTGCTGGACGAGGTTGGCCTGGGCGCAGCCGTGATCTCGCTTGATCCGCTCGGCTACGTCGATGGGCGCGCGCAATCCCCAGGCGATGTCGTGGGTGATGTGGTCCCCACCTACCGGCAGAACGTAACTGTGAACGATGGCGCCATCGCAGAAGATGGCAACATCGGTGGTGCCACCGCCAATGTCGACCATCATGACGCCGAGCTGCCGCTCGTCCTCGGACAAGACCGCCTCCGAGCTGGCCAAGGGCTCGAGCACGATGTCACGAACGTTCAGCCCAGTGAGGTTGCAGCAGCGGACGATGTTCTGAGCCGCCGTCACCGCGGCCGTCACGATGTGAACCTTGGACGCCAAGCGAACCCCACTCATCCCTCGGGGATCTTCGATGCCCTCCTGATCGTCGACCTTGAACTCTTGGGGGATGACGTGGATGACCTCCTGGTCCATAGGAATTGCGAGGGCCTGGGCCGTGTCCAAGACCTTCTGGATGTCCCCGGTGGCTACTTGGCCACTTCGGATTGGGACCATCCCTTCGCTGTTCATCGACCGGATGTGCCCACCAGCAATTCCCACCAAGACCGACCCCACCTCGACGCCGGCCATCATCTCCGCCTCGTCGATCGCCGCCTTGATGGAGTGAACCGTGTCCTCGATGTTGATGACGACCCCCTTGCGGAGCCCCGAAGACGGGTGGGTACCGACGCCAATGATGTCCACGGTGCCCAGAGCGTTGCGGTCGCCGATCACGCAGGCGACTTTGGTGGTGCCGATGTCCACCGCAACGACCAAGGAACTGCGGCTGCCAGCCAGCGCATTGCGGTTAAGGAGATCAATGGCAGCCGCCGCGCTCACGGTTGGGACACCTCCCCGTTGGACGAACCAGTAGAGGAACCCACCCGGTCCAGATGCAACATGCGGGCACGGTGGGCCGGGGAGACGGGCTGATTGGCGACGCTGCGGCGAACGCTCCGCCGGGCCCGTCGGGCCTGGAGCGGCACCGCGACCAGCCGGTCCCGAAGGCCGAGGTCGACCGAAGCCAACGCTTCCAAGGGGAGCGTCCCCGAAGCGGCTGCCCGCTCCAAGCGCCGGAGGCGCCGAGCAAAGTCGACCGTACCCAACCGGATCGGGAGACCCGAGCGGGTGACTACGACCAAGCCCTCCTCGCCCTCGAAGCGCATCTCGGAGACGTCGCTTGCCTGCAGCACTGTCCCCTGTTCAAGGCCGTGCAGAGCGTCGAGGGCGGACCGGGTACGGGCCACGAGGTCCCGCTGGGGCGCATCGGCGGCGAGCCCCGTCAACAGCGGCAGGTCCACCGGATCCCCCGCTTCCAGGGGCTTGAAGACGACGCCACGATCGCTGACGAGACGGAGGCCCCCGTCGACCAGAATAAGTACGGGGCGGTGTTCGACCACCTTGACCTGGAGGACTTGGTCGCCCAGTCCGCGGCGCACCTCAACCGTCTCCACCCAGGGGAGTTCTTCGGCAAGCGCGGCCTGGGCGCGGGGATCCATTTCCAGCAAGTTGTCGCCGATACCAACCCCCATCGACGCCTGAAGCAGCCTTTCGTCGACCCGGTCGATGCCCTCGATCTTCACCTCCCGCAGCGCCAGCCGGTCGTTCTTCTTGAGGGCTTCGATCCCCTGGTAGGTGGAGACAAAGAGCCCGATGGTGGCGACACCGGCGACCAGCCCCAAGCCCACCGCCTCGAGGACGAGATCGGTAGAAGCGCGTCCGCGGCGATCGGTCAGCCCCAAGAAGCGGGCTAGGAGCAAGAAGCCCTTGCGCAGCCCATCGACAGCCGCCCGACCGAGCTCCTCAGGCCGGGGAAAGCCCTCGGCCATGTCCCTCAGTTCTTCACGAACGAAATGTCCCGAGAGCATGAGGCTCTCGCGGACGCGACCTGCGGCCGTCTCGCGGTCGCGAGAGGCCATACCGAGGCGACGGGTGTAGGCGCGGGACCTACCCGGCAGCCCACGGAGGGTACGGATCAGCTCACCGGGACGGCAGGCAAGGTGAAGGAGGTAGATCGGCAGAAGCGCTAGAGCAGCGGCAACGCGAAGCAGGCCAAGCAGGCGCTGGGCCCCGTCACGCTCCGAGAAGCTGGGAGACGGAGTCTCGGGGTCGAGAGTTGGCTCGTCGAAGGCCCATCCGCGGCCGGGCCTTCGACGATCGTCGCCGCTGGCGGCCCGAAAGGACTCAGAGGATCCGAGAGTCTCGCCAAGTCGCCGGTAGCGAGGCACGGCGATCTCACCAGTCGAAACGCCGAGGCGCGCCCTCGCCTCCTTACGCTGTGCTACCCGCTTCGAACCGAGCTTCCGGTTCTCTAAGTTCTTGGGCAGAGTCTGTCGATCAAGTACGCCCATCCGCTTCCACAACCTGCAGCATTTTGAGTCATCGCCTTCGCGCGCGTCTTATAGAACTAATTTTGGGAAAATGCGCCAATACTGTCAATGCAGGGATTTCTTTTTGTGGGCAGATAGTTATGTGCGATCTGCAAGGATCTGCGCATCTATTGGATCTTCTCCAAGAATGCGCACCTCGTCCTCAAGCTGTACTCCCCACCGCACTGCAATGCGTTTGCGGACCGCAGCCATGAGGTCCAGGACGTCTCTCGCGGTAGCCCTATCGTCGTTTAGGACGTAGTTGGCGTGGACGTCTGAGACGACCGCCCCGCCGACCCGCGTGCCCTTGAGTCCCGCATCGTCGATGAGCTTTCCGGCAGGAGGAGCGTCCTTGGGGTTCTTGAACACACAACCTGCGCTGGGGGTTCGCACCGGCTGGGTAGACTTGCGGTAGGCAACCAGATCCTGGATGGCCTGCTGAATCCTAACGGGGGGGGCCGGTTCCAACGCCAGAACGGCCGAGACAATCAGCCCAGCCCTCGGCACCTTCAAACGTCGGTACTCAAACTCCAGCTCGTCGTGGGGCACAGAAAAGAACTGCCCCTCCGTGTCCATGAGTTGCAGCACCTCCACCACGTTGCAGAGTTCGCCCTCATGGGTGCCCGCGTTCATGACCAGTGATCCACCGACCGTACCCGGAACCCCCGCCAGGCCCTCCACCCCGCTAAGCCCGCGCCGCACGCAGAGTTTCAGCAGGGCCGGAACCGCCACACCGGCGTCGACGTGCAGACGGACCCGACCATCGGAATCGGCGA
>CAZQTQ010000499.1:0-3405 GCA_964596025.1 uncultured Rickettsiales bacterium | reverse complement strand
GCATGCCGTCGCAGTCCGAGTCGTTGCAGTCGACCTGGCCGTCGGCGTCGTCGTCGGTGCCGTTGTTGCAGATCTCGGTGGTTGGAGTGCACTCTGCAGCGCAGTCCGAGTCTGCACAGTCAACGGCGCCGTCTTGGTCGTCGTCGATGTTGTTGTCGCAGTCCTCGGGGATGCAGCCACCGAACCAGATGCAGCCCTCGTCGTCGCAGTCGACGAGGTTGTCGTTGTCGTCGTCGACGTTGTTGTCGCAGATCTCGTCGTTGCAGTCGGCCCAACCCGCGCACTGGTCATCGTCGCAGTCGACCAATGTGTCGCCGTCGTCGTCGACGCCGTTCCAGCAGAGCTCGTCGGAGCAGTCCGGGCTCTCAAAGCACTCAGCATCGTCGCAGTCAGCGCTCAGGTCGCCGTCGTCGTCGGTTCCGTTCCAGCAGATCTCCGGGATACAGACCGGAGCGCTACTGCACGTCGGGTCGGCACAGTCCACGAGGCCGTCACCGTTGTCATCGGTCCCGTTGTCGCAGTTCTCACTGACCGAGCCGCAGACCGGGTTGCCGTTGCACTCAGGGTCGGCGCAGTCCACAAAGCCGTCGTAATCATCATCCAGACCGTTGCTGCAGATCTCGTTCAGACAGTTGGGATCGGTGCTGCACTCGGCATCGGCACAGTCGACAAAGCCGTCCCCATCGTCGTCGAAGCCGTTGCCACACTGCTCGCCCAGGCAGGACGGGTCAGTGGCGCACTCAGCGTCGTTGCAGTCGAGGTCCCCGTCGTAGTCGTTGTCGACCCCGTCCTGACACTGCTCGGCGATGCAGGCCGAGTCCGCCACACAATCATCGTCGGCGCAGTCGATGGCGTTGTCCATGTCGTTGTCGGAACCGTCGTCACAGTCCTCCTCTAAGAACCAGCACCAGAGGTCGAAGAGGCAGAGAAAATCATCGCAGTCGATGTATCCGTCGTAGTCGTCGTCGACGTTGTTGTTGCAGATCTCTCCACCGCCGCCCCCGCAATTCGGATCGAGCATGCAGTTCCAGTCGTCGCAGTCGACAGCGCCGTCACCGTCGTCGTCGATCCAGTTGTCGCAGACCTCTGAGGGGTTGCTCCCCGACGGGTTGCAGGCCGGATCGCCAGTGCAGCTGGGATCGTTGCAGTCGATCAGGCCGTCGCCGTCGTTGTCGATGTTGTCGGTGCAGTTCTCTCCGCTGCAGGCGGGGAAAATCGAACACTCGGGATCGTCGCAATCGACGAGGTTGTCACCATCGTCGTCGATGTTGTTGTAACAGTCCTCAGCGATGCAATCGGCCGAGCCCACACAGTCCGAATCAGCACAGTCAACCGCGCTGTCTCCATCGTTGTCGATGCCATCGCTGCAGATCTCAGAGACACAGCCGGCCGCCGCCCCGCAATCGGGGTCGTTGCAGTCCACCAGCCCATCGCCATCGTCGTCGAGGCTGTTGGTGCAGTTCTCGGGCGTACCGATCCAGCTGCAGGCCACGTTCAGGGTGTAAGGGCCGTTGTTGTTGTTCCATCCGTCGATCACCGCGTAGTAGGCGGTGCCGCCGGCGATCGTCATCGTCACCGACTCCGGGTTGTTTCCACCATTGGTCGAGGAGTCGAGGCAGTTGCCGGGATCGCAGGCACCGCCGAGTTCCTGCAGACCAAAGAGGTCCAGATCGGCGCTTAGGCCGTCCACAGTAAAGGTGACCTCGCCGGCGCCGGTGGAGACGAAGCGGTAGGCGACCTCGTTGCCACTCTCGTTGGCCGGGGTGCAGCCGTAGGTACTGATGACGTCGGTCGAGGCCCCAGTGGAGGTGTCCCCGGTGATGACGTCGCCGCACTCCACGAGGGTGCTGCTGGTACACACCGGGGTGCAGGCCGCGTCCGCTCCGCAGCCGTCGTCGTCGCAGTCGATGTCGCCATCTCCGTCGTCGTCGACGTTGTTGTCACATACCTCACTGTTACAGAAGACCGAGGTCAGGCAGCTGTCGTCGTCGCAGTCGACTAGGGCGTCGAAGTCGTCGTCGACGCCGTTGTTGCAGATCTCGCCCATGCAGTCCGCATCCCAGGCGCACTCCTCGTCATCGCAGTCGATGAGCCCGTCACCGTCCCCATCGAGGCCATCCGCACAGTTGCCTTCCGGGATGCAGTGAGAGGTGCCCGCACAGTCGACCGTGTCGTCACAATCCACCAGGAAATCACCGTCGTTGTCGATTTCGTCGTAGCACTGCTCCAGGGAACAGTGCGGCTGACCAAAGCAGTCCGGATCGGCGCAGTCGATCAAGAGGTTTCCGTTGTCGTCGATCTCATTGGTGCAGTCTTCGGTTTCGCAGAGGGGATCGCTCCAGCAGTCGGTGTCATCGCAATCCACGTACCCATCGCCGTCGTCATCCAGCAGGTTGTTGCAGGCCTCATCGATGCCATTGCCGGCGCCGCCCCCACCGCTGGGGCAAAGGAGTTCAAGGCTGAAGTTGTCTTGGCCGCCGGCGTAGCCATCGACAACGATCAGGTAGTCCTGGGTTTCATCGGCCGACCAGTGGACGGTCGAGGCCCCGTACGCCACACAGGCGGTTCCGTCACAGGTCTCGTCCGCCTCCAGAACGAAGACATCGAGGTTTCCGTGGCCCGAGACCGTCAATACGGCGGTCACTTCTTCCGATGTACCCGGGTCAAAAGAAAACGTGTATTCCGGCCCACTCTCGTCCCAGGTGGTGCAGCCGTAGCTCTCGATGGCGTCGGTGTGGCCGGGGCCGCCGTTGTTCGCGGTCACGATGTCGCCACAGGAGATGGTCTCAGCAACTGTGCACTCGTGGGAGCAGGCGGCGTCCAGCTCGCAGTCGGGGTCGCCGCAGTCAACCTGGCCGTCTCCGTCGTCGTCGATATCGTTGTCGCAGTCCTCGTTGGTGTAGGTCGGGTTGCCGGCGGTGTCGTCGTCGTCTCCGATGCCGATGGGGTCGTTGCCGAGGGGCGGGTTCTCATTGATGCCGCACTCGCAGGCGGTTCCGAGGACCACGAGGGCTGCGTAGCTCAACGCGACAACAATTCGTCGAAGGCGGGCCACGTCGAAGAGCGCCGGAGGACCGAAGGGAGAGAAAGCGTCCATGCGTACATCCTGGTTCGAGAACAACGGAGCCGTGTCGGGCGCCCCGCTTTTCTGGGTACCGAGACTATTGTCAAGAATGTGTCAACAGTCAAGCGGTGTGGAAAGCCTCCACAAGCTTTCCACATCCCGGTTCTCTTTGGTGCGGGCGGGGGCCTGCCCGGGGTGGTTTGCCGGGCCCTGGAGCCCACCGAAATCAAGCGCGGCTTGCTATAAGTGGGGCGCCTCTGCGGCCGGCTGGAACCCCAGCGGGTCCCATGTGGGGTTTAGCCGGACGTGATCGAGTTTCGCGAAGTCTCGAAGATCTATGG
>CAZQTQ010000498.1:0-3410 GCA_964596025.1 uncultured Rickettsiales bacterium | reverse complement strand
GGGCACCGTGCTTTTCTGCATCGTAGAGCTCGGCGAAGAATTGGACGTCCGCCTTGGGATCCCATTGTCCTCGCCCCGGGCGGAAGCTCGGGTCGATCCCGAATCCGCGGTTGCCGCCGCGCTCGCAGAGTTCGAGCAGGAACTCGCCCTTGCCGCAGCCGATCTCGATCACCGATTTGCCACGCAAGCCGTCCTTCTCGATCAATCGATCGACGAGGCCGGCAGAGAAAGCATTGAAGGTGGGTGAGAAGGTCTGGACCTCCTCGTATTCCGGGTTGTAGTCGTTCATCTCCAGCTCGAAGAGACGATTCGTCGCGAAGCCACACGTCGAGCACCAGCCCAGGGCCAGATCGCCGGTTGGAAAACCGAGGGCCGCTTCCCGACTCGGCACCAGGATGCAGCTGTGTACGGGAATATTCTCGACCTCGTAGACGGTCTCGAGTCCCGGTGTGCGGCAGCTCGGGCATTCGCTTCTCATCGAGTTTCCTCTTCGGCTGGAGGCGGAGCAGCCGGGTCAGATGATTTCGGGCACGGGGACGGGCACGATGAATCGACCGCCACGCGCCCGGTACTCGGCCTGTTGTTCGGCGATCTCATCCTTGAAGTTCCAGGCGAGAAGCAGCGTGTAGTCCGGCTGCGCCTCGATCAACGCTTCGACCGGCCGGATCTCCAGCTGCTTGCCGGGCATGTAGAGACCATGCTTGTGGGTGTTGCGATCGACTACGAAGTCGATCAGCTCGCGACCGATTCCGACGTAGTTGATCAACGTCGCGCCCTTGGCCGCCGCGCCGTAGCCCGCAATGGAGGCTCCCTCGGCCTTGAGCCGACGCAACAGCACGAGCAGATCTTCGCGGAGCTTCTCGACGCGCGCGTTGAAGCTCTGGAAACCCTCGAGCCGGTCGAGCCCTTCGGCTCGCTCCTTCTCAAGCAGGCGGCCCACCTCGTCGCTCTCCCGATCCTCTCTACCCACGAAGAGGCGAAGCGAGCCGCCGTGAATCGCGAGCTGTCGGACGTCCTGGAGCTTGAGGCCGTTTCGCTCGAAGAGCGGACGCAGGGCCGTCACCGAGAAGTAGCAGAGATGCTCGTGGTAGATCGTGTCGAACTCCAGATGCCGAATCAGCTCGAGGACATGCGGACATTCGATGACGGCGACGCCATCGTCGCTGAGCAGCGTCGCGATTCCCTTCACGAAGCTATTCAGATCGGGGACGTGAGCCAGCACGTTGTTGGCGTGAATGACATCCGCTTGCTTTCCCTCGGCCCGGAGCTTCTCGGCCAGCTCCAGGCTGAAGAAGTCGTTGATCGTCGGAACGCCGCGCGCGATCGCGGCCTCAGCAGGACCCGCGGCGGGATCGATGCCGAGAACGGGGATGTCGTTCTCGGCATAGTACTGGAGCAGGTAGCCGTCGTTGCTCGCCAGCTCGATCACGAGATTCTCGGCGTCCAGCTCGCGCGCTGCGATCAGTTCCTCGACATTGGCCTTCGAATGGCGCAGCAGCGCATCGATGAAGGACGAGAAGTAGGGATAGTCCCGACAGTAGAGCTCGTCGGGCTCCACGATCTCCCGGAGCTGCATCAGCGCACAATCCTCGCACACGACGCAGGTCAGGGGATAGGTCGGTTCCTCTCGTGAGAGGTCCGCCTCGCGCAGCAACCCGTCTGCCAGGGGCGTCATGCCGAGGTCGAGCACCTCGCCCAGATTGGATCCACCGCAGGAACGGCAGGCGTCGATCTTAAGAAACATTCAGTGCCTCCTCTCGCCGTCCCTACACCCAGCGCAAATTCTTGTCGATTTCCGCCCGGTCGAGCAGCCCGAGGATATGCTTGATCCGAAGGAAACGGCTTCCCTCCAAATCGTCCCTCTTGAGTTCGACGGCCTTGTAGGCCTGGTAGAGTTCTTCGACGCCTTTGCGAACCGTCCACTGCGGCTGATAGGCCGGCAGCGTCTCCATGATCTTGTCGCAGGTGATCCGATAGCAACGCTTGTCGACGCCGCCGTCCTTTGCATAGGTCACCTTGCTGCCGGGGACGATCTCCTCGACGAGGTCTGCGACCTCGGCTATTCGATAGTTCCCATCGGGTTGACCCACGTTGAAGGCCTCGTTGTGCACCTTCTCCCGCGGAGCCTCCAGACCAGCGAGAAAGGCCCGCGAGATGTCCTCGATGTGGACGAGCGGCCGCCACGCCGTGCCGTCGCTCTTGATGTAGACCTCTCCCGTGGTGAAGGCCCAACCCGTCAGGTTGTTCACGACGAGGTCGCCGCGCAGACGGGGCGAGACACCGTAGGCCGTCGCATTTCGGAAATACACGGGACTGAACTCGTCGCTCGCCAGCTTGGCCAGATCCCGCTCCACCAGGACCTTGGATTCGCCGTAGGGCGTGACGGGATTGAACTTCGCATCCTCCCCTAGAATGTCGTCGGGGCTCGATGCGCCGTACACGCTACAGGAAGACGAATACAGGAAGCGCTCCACCCCGGCCTCCTTGGCACACCGAGCCAGCCGGATCGAGGCTTCGTGATTGATCTCGAAGGTGGCGCGGGGGTTGAGATCGCCGAGTGGATCGTTCGAGATCGCGGCCAGGTGAACCACCGCGTCGAAGCCCTCGAGATCCGCCGCGACGACATCGCGCACGTCTTTGCGCTGAGCCGCGATCGGCTCGACGTCGCTGCCGAAGATGCAGTCGGAGAACAGGCCGCTGTCCAGACCCACGACGTCGTGTCCGGAGGCCTTGAAGAGGGGAACGAGAACGGTCCCGATATAGCCGTCATGTCCAGTCACTAACACTCGCATCGGTCTTCAGCTCTCCCACGTCTTCCAGGGGGCTTTTCCAGAATCCCACAAGGAGTTGAGCAGATATTTATCGCGCAGGGTATCCATGCACTGCCAGAAGCCATCGTGCTGGTAGGCCATCAGTTGGTTGTCGCCCGCCAGACGCTCGAGGGGCTCTCGCTCGAAAAGCGTATCGTCGCCGTCGATGTAGTCCGCAATCTCCGGCTCGAGAACGAAGAAGGCTCCGTTGATCCACCCCTCGCCGATCTGTGGCTTCTCGGTGAACTTGCGAATCTGGCCCCCTTCTCCAATATCGAGGTGCCCGAATCGCGCCGGAGGGCGGACCGCGGTCAACGTAGCGAGCTTGCCGTGGTCGCGATGAAACTCGAGCAGCTTGTCGAGGTCGATGTCCGAGACGCCGTCACCCCAGGTGAGCATGAAGGTCTCGCCACCCATGTACTCGACGAGGCGCTTGATCCGACCGCCCGTATTCGTCGAGACACCCGTATTGATGAGCTGGACCTGCCAATCCGGTGCCTGCGACCGCCCATGAGACACGACCCGAGCCTCTCGCATATTGACGGTCATATCGGCAGAGAGGGAGCAGAACTCGACCATGTAGCGCTTGATGTAATCGCC
>CAZQTQ010000497.1:0-3435 GCA_964596025.1 uncultured Rickettsiales bacterium | reverse complement strand
TCGTGAGGAATTAGATCTTCAAGCTCGGGGGGCACCGGGATATTTCCGAATAATTCTCCGTAGAGTCTTATGTCGGCTTTCCACGCAATCAATCTCAGGAATACGCGGGCCAGAGGCCCCAGGAGCGGAATGGTGAGTTTTGGTAGAGGCAGATACTCACTCCGCCCCAGAATTGTGATCAGAAAGTTTGCCCGCCTCAGAAGCAACACTGTGATGTCTGTCCAGATGCTTCCAATCAGAATATTCTGTGAGGCGCCGGGCTCCCAGGAAAAGAAATAGACAACATTGCGGTCTGGAAAAAGACGGCGGGCAATATCAATACCGATCAAATTGAGGCCGAAATTCAGCATGTGTGGATCGATGATCACCACATCGGCCCTGCGAAGAATTGAAAAATGGCGGGCAAGCTGTCCCAGCCACCATAGAATGCTGACAGGAAGCACAAGAACTGAAGCAGACCAGAGTAAAATCCGCATCATCGCTTACGCGCTCTCTACAGATACGGCGGCCGGCACGCATGGCAGCTTTTTCAGTTCTTGGTGAATGTCCGCCGGTGAATGCAGCGTCAGCACCGTGGCCAGGTTACCCAACAACGTATCCACCCGTGCCGTCACCTTGGCGTCGTTTTCGTTATTGACGGCCAACAGACACAGGGTGGGGCGGGGCTCCTTGGTAAGAACTTCTGACGGCCTGATTTCCAGGGAACAGCCGGGCATGAACTTGCCTTGGCGTTCTTCCTGATCGTCCACGGCGAAATCAATATAGGGGCCGAGAGAAAGCCCATTGACGAGAGTGCAGGCACGGCACCCGACGCCGTAAATAACAATGCAGAACCCCGCCTCGCGCACCTGGGAAAGGCCTTCACGCAGGGCCTTGCCGTATTCATCCGTCTTGCCGCGGTACGACCGGGTGTCTTTCATCAAAGCTGCCGCGGAGCGGGCAAACTCCTCGCCGTTTCCGTGCTTGCCCGTGCGTTTTGCAAGAACCGCCACGGTGCCGCCGCTGAAGTTATAGCGCCGTTCTTCCTCCGGCTCATAGCCATAATGCGCCAGCATGGCCGTAATTACCTCCGGTGTGAAATAGCTCACATGCTCTTCCCAGAGCATGGACACATCACCCATGGCGAGCGCCGTGCCGAAGTCCGGAAGGTCAATGAAAAGATATCCGTCATCATCCAGCAGCACATCCACACAATCGAAGAAACCACCAATGTCCTGTAGATGCTCGAGCACCTGGCGCGCCACCACCGCCTTGAAGCGCCCCCGCTCCACCACAATCTCGCGGCACAACGCCGGAGTCAGCATACCTTCATGGACGTTCATTCCCCGCTCCCGGGCATGGACCACGGCGTAGGGGTTGGGCTCCACCCCGGCAACGTCCGTCACCCCCGCCTCGCTCAACGCGGTCAGGAACATGCCGTCGTTACAGCCCACCTCAAACACGGCAGCGCTGCCTACGGCCGTCTTGATGAAGTCAATCTCGTCGGCCATATGAGGTTGCGGCTTCCACTCACTGAAACAGTAGTTGTACTCGCCGTAGAGAATCTCGGGGTCGATGGGATCGGTAATCTGGGGGAGACCGCATCCGGGACAGAAAGACACACTGAAAGGATAGAGAAGCGTCTCCTCGTCCGCGGTTACTGCCAGCCGATGGGCGATAGGCATGGGGCCGAGGTCAATCAACGGCTGCAGATTCCCGCCCCCACACAGGCGGCAGTTCTTCGTCATTTCCCTATCTTTCCATTCATCACGACAACATCTCCGCCAATTCCGCCACGAATTTCCGCACCGCCTCTTCGTCCTCGCCGTCCGGCCCCCAGGGAGCGAACACGCTGTCTCCGGGGACGAAGGGGCCGGGCCGGCTTTCGTGGTAGACCGCCACCTCGGTAAGGGGGAAATTGGTGTGATACATGCCGGTGCCCACGCCATAGACCGTAGTGTCAGAGGTATCCATGCGGCAGGCATCCACCACCTTTCCATCGTCATCAAAGACAACAACCCCCATCCCGCCTTCGATCATGTGATAGCTCTCGCTCTTTTCCATATGTTTGTGGGGACGGAAATACTGTCCGGTGTAATGGACCACGATCATGTCATGCAGGAGTGCGCCGGGGCTCTCGTGAAGGCAGAGCCGGATTCCCTGTCCAGTTCCCTTACCCCTGGCCACCAGATCGGCGATCAGCTCACGCGTCACCGCCACCGGTTTACGTAGGCAGAAATAGGCCGGGGATTTCCCGCTGTCGTCGAGACCTACCGCCTGCTCATCGTCGAGACGGATCAGGGATAATCTGTTTTCAGCCACGGTTTTCCTTCAGGCCGCCGCCTGTTCTGCGGCATCCACCAGATGCCGGCAGGCCGATTTCAGAACACGCGGTGTCAGGCCCGTTTCCGCAACCAGCTTTTCCACAGCCATGGAAATGTCGCGGGGGCGCCGCTCCTCAGTGGGAAAGTCGTCGATGCTGCACGAAATTACCTCCAGGTCCACGGGGCCGGAACGGCGCATTTCCTCAAGCAGAGTTTCGAACATTGCCTGGCGGCTTAAGGGCTGTGGCCCGGCGATGTGATAAAGTCCATGACACTCCCTCTCCATCAGACGGATCATGGCCTCGGCCACGTCCTCCACATGAATCGGCGAGGCAATATAATCACGGGCGCACCTCACGGTTTTCGCGCCGCCCGCCACCGTCCCGTGCCATCCGGCGATGACCCCGCTTCCCGCCGGGTCCGAGCCGTAGACGTTTGCGATGCGCAGAATAAGGGCGCCGGGAACGCGGCTCCCGAGATATTCCTCAATCTCGGCCTTCTGTTTTCCGTAGAGCAAAATTGGATTCACCGCATCGCTTTCCACGTAGCCGCCCTTTTGCCCGTCGAAGACCACTTCGGTGGAGGCAAAGACGGGACAAACGCCTGATTCGGCAAGCTGGTCGATAATGGCCTTTAGCGCCGTCACGTTGAGCGCCCGTGACGCCTCGGGGTTCTTTGCACAGTCATCGGGATATGCGTTGGCGAGAAGGATCACGGCATGGGAAAAAGTTTCCAGATCGGGAACCACTTCCGCAAGGTTTCCTGCCCGTGCGTCGAATCTCAGGCCGCCGGGAAAAGGTGTCCCGTTATAGGTGGCCACAACCCGGTCTTCCCCCATCTGGCCCGCGAGACTGGCGCGAAGATGGCGGCCGATGAATCCGGACCCGCCGAGAACTAGAATTTTATCGTTATTCAAAATAGATGAACCCGTAATCGCCCGAATAGTCGGCCTGAGTGAACACCCATTGCCATTCCTCAGGCGCGAAGAAGCACTCGCAGGTTAGCTGCCAATAGAGCAGGTTCATCTTCTCCCGTTCGTTGCGGTAGGACTCCACTACCACGTATTTTTCCCCGCGACCCACCCTCTCGATTTCCCGCAACGCATCCATCAGGTCGAACAGATAAAGATTGT
>CAZQTQ010000496.1:0-3439 GCA_964596025.1 uncultured Rickettsiales bacterium | reverse complement strand
CAGGGCTCCGATGTTGATGACCGTGTCGATCTCTTTCGCACCCAGGCGGATTGCTTCCTTGGCTTCGTAGGCCTTGACCTGGGGAAGGGATGCGCCCAGCGGAAAGCCGACTACACAGATCGGCACGGTTCCCGAACCGCGGAGAAGTTCAGCGCAAAGGGCGACATTCGACGAGTTGATGCAGACCGAATAGAAGCTGTGGAGGCGGGCCTCTTCGCAGAGGCGGACGACCTGCTCGCGGGTGGCGTCTGGCTTGAGGAGGGTGTGGTCGATGAGGCGGGCGACGCGGCTGTCCGACCGTGCGGTGGCGTGGATGCTGTGGGCGGACACCAGGGTCGAGTTTGCGTTCCAGCCGGCGCCGTACTGCCAGCGGAAGAGCGGGTCCTGCCCGCTCCCCGTCGCCGCTGCCTCAAGGTGCCGCCGAACGCGGGCCACAATCTCGTCGACGATGGAGTCGATTTGGGCCTGAGTCATGGCGGCGAGCCTAGCACGGGGGCCTAGCGCGCGGCTCCGGCCGGCGGGGGCCCCAGCCAGACAGGGTTGGTGATGGCAAAAGCGGGACAGTCCATCCAGGGTTCCATCATGGCTTCGGATTCGGCGACGACCAGGACATAGCGAGGCGCAGGAAGACCTGCTGTGCCCCGATTAGGCTCCAACGAACCCCGCCAGACTCGAAGCCCACCCTCGACGCGCTCTTCCACGCCCTCGCCCGGACGCAGGGAAGCGAAGGTGCGGTTGCCGTTGGTCCCGGGCGGGCCTTGGAGGATGCGCAGGCGATCCAGTGGCATCCAGGCCGGGGCTTGGGCTACGACCTCGATCCGACCGTCCCGCAGTTCCACATCGACGAAGGGGCCCGTGCTGGCCGTAGCCCGCCGCGTGCGGCGGAGGGCTTCGACCACACCGTCTGCCGACGCCTCCTCGCCGACCTGGATCCAGGTCCGACTCAGCCCCCGCTCTTGTCCCACGAGTCGGTGGCTGTCGGAGGTCCCGACCGCCGTGGTGACCCGGCCCGCATCCAAGAGCGCCATCCAGTCCTCGAGAATGCCGCGTGCGGGCTCGACGCGCTTGCCGTTGAGGATCTCCAAGACGTCGAAGTCGTAGGCCGGAGCGGCGTCCTGGTTGGGGAGTTCTGTGAGCAGATCGAGGCCGACGACGTTGAAGAGTCCGATCTCGTCCAGGCGGGGGTGGTTGACCTGGAGAACGGCTGAGGGCGCCCGCCGCCGCATCTCCTGCAGGATCTCGGCCGCTTGAAGGCCCCGGTGCTCGACGGTCCCCTCAGCCACTGGCCAGGGGTAGCTGTTGTAGTGTCCCTGCTTGGGGCTTGTGACCTCAATGCCGGGCAACCAGAGGATGGGGTCGGGCAGGCCGGCTTCTTCGAGGTGCTCCGTCCAGTCCTGAACCGCGTCGTGCTCCGTGGTAGCGATGCAGTCCAGTCCTTCGGCGGCCGAGGCGAGGAGGCCGTCGGTCGCGAGGACGGACGAGTCCGGAGAGTACTGGCTGTGCTGGTGGAGATCGCACTGCATCCAGCCTTCAACCTGGATCAGCCGGGGGAGTTTCGCCTCCCAGCGCTGGGGGAGGCTCGGATCCACTGTGACCGTGGTCTCGTCGATGGCCGAAGCGGGACCGGCGCTGGCAACGATTCGGTAGCGGCCAGGCGGGAGTGCCACCACCCGCCGTCCCCGAATGTGGACGCGGTGGCCGCCAATGGCCTTGCTGTCCGAGCCAAAGTCGGGGCGATTCTCGGGAACGGCGCGGGCGGGGCCTGCGGGTGGGCCCTCGCCGTTCAAGCGCTCAAAGGAGAAGCGCGCAGCGATGGATTTGCCATCGCCGTTGACCGCCTCGAGGAGGAGCTGGCCTTCGGCGCTGAGCTGTAGGGAGACCTTCGCCCGGGGGCCTCCTTCCCGGGTCGCCAGGCGCCCTGCTTTGGCATCGTTTCGCGGGCTCCGGGAGGGAGAGGAAGCCACCGCTTGGTAGGTCCCGGGAGGTGCCGCGGTCAGGAGGCCGCCGGAGGCGTCGGTGCGGCCGACCAGGAACGGGCGCTTGTCCCTATTGAGGTCCAGGATCCGGACTTCGGCGCCGGCTATGGGCTTCTTGCTCCCCTCTTCTGTGACCTCGACTTCGAGGGGTACGCTCGTCTGTCCCAGCAGGTCGAGGGCGGTCGGCACGAGGACGGCGAGCGTGGGGCCGACGAGGAGGTGGCGGACGTAGCTGTGAGACTGCCCGGCCTTCAGATGGACGCTGGCGAAGACGGGGTCGCTCCAGGACGAGCCGTGGGGCCCGTCCTGGGTGTTGCCGTCGCCCACGAGAAGCGCGGCGTAGTGCTCGCCTTCCCCGCCAATCCAGGGGAGCTGCTTGTGCTCGCCGCGCAGGGCAAAGCCGGGACCGGGGGCGAAGTGCCGCGGCCCGCCCCAACCGATCAGGTCGCCGAGATCGTAGTCCGGCAGGGGGGTGTCGCTCTGGTTGGTGACCGTGGTGGTGACGCGGAGGTGGCCCCAGAGCGCCGGATCGGTGGCCTGGGTGGGGCTCAAGCTCCATCGGGTCTCGACGGCGATTGCCTCGTTTCCGCTGTCGCGCCCCGAAGCGACCAGTGTCCCCTTCTCTTCGCTAAGTGTGTCGTAACGCCCCTGCCGAGGAAAGGAGCGCTCCAGCCAGGTCGACATGCCGTCGAAGACGTCCTCGCCACCGTGGGGGGCGAGGTCGATGAGCTTGCCGCCGCTCTCGTGGAAGCCGACCCGGTGGTCGAGGTCGGAGAGGACGAAGCGGAAGCCAGACCCGCTGACGAGGACCCAGTCACCGGGCTGGGCCTGCGCGGAGGGTCCGGTGGGCAGGGTCTCCTCGGTTAGGCGGTGCAGCCCAGGCTTGAGCCGAGGCTGCCGGGGCTTGGCCGGCAGAGAGCGCGTGTCTCCCGTTTCGCCACCTTCGTCAGACGAGGGGCCGTTTACGCCTTGTCCTTCGTCCTCGTCCTCGGGGTCCTCTTCCGGATCGGGGTCCGCCAGCCGCGCCGAGGGGACCGTGGGGCAGCCCGCTGCCACCAAGCCAGCCACGGCGAGGGACAGGGCCGTCAGGAACGAGGCCCGGTTCAGGAAAGGAAGCGGTACCGGAAGATGGTCCACACCGCCGCCACGCCGTCACGCCACGACACCTTCTTGCCTTCGTCGTAGTCGCGTCCGGAATAGGAGATGGGTACTTCGTAGATCCGCAGGCCGCGGGCTGCGATCTTCGCCGTGAACTCAGGCTCGAAGGCGAAGCGATCTTCCTGGAGGGCCAGGCCGTCGAGAATGTCGCGACGGAAGACCTTGTAGCAGGTCTCCATGTCGGTGAGGTTTAGGCCCGTCAGCAGGTTCGACAGGAAGGTGAGGGCCTTGTTGGCAACGTAGTGGTGGAAGTTGTGCACGCGGTGGGGCCCGCCCAGAAAGCGGCTGCCGTAGACCACATCGGC
>CAZQTQ010000495.1:0-3447 GCA_964596025.1 uncultured Rickettsiales bacterium | reverse complement strand
GCCGAGGTCGAAACGCTTCTCCTTGGCGGCGGGACCCGGCCTCACTGCGCCGGTGCGAAGGTTCCAACCCATGACCTCTACCCCTCCGCCGCCGGCTCTCTGGATGCGGCGGCTGACGAACCGCTTTACCCACCAGGCGAGGGCATGGCGGGTTGGCGGCAAGAGGCAGCTGAGCCCAAAGGCGTCGGTTAGAAAGCCCGGGGTCAGGAGCAGGGCACCACCCAACAGCACGAACGCGCCGTGCAGAAGCCCGTCAGTAGGCATAGCGCCTCGCTCCAAGGCCTTCTGAATGTCGGTAAGGACCCGGAAGCCCTGAGACCGAGCGAGCATTGCACCGGCCACTCCGGTCAGGAGGACGATGGCCAGCGTGGAAGGGAGGCCCAGGAAGCCGCCAATCCGGAGGAAGGCAGCAATCTCCAGAGCTGGCAGGGCGGTAAAGAGGAGCAGTAGGATCCAGAAGGTCACGGTCTACGGTCCCACGCCCCCTTGGGAACCGGCAGTCGCACGCTTGGCCTCGGACCACAGGGCCTCAAGCTCGTCCAGGCTCCGGTCCCGGGGCGTCTCTCCGCCATCCGCGAGGCTGCGTTCCAAGTGGACAAAGCGACCGCTAAAGCGATCGTTGGCTTGGCGCAGGGCGTCCTCCGGATTGACTCCCAGGTGTCGACTGAGGTTGGCCACCGCGAAGAAGATGTCTCCGATCTCGTGCTGGATGGCATCCGCTTCTCCGGTCTCGAGCGCTTCTTCCAGCTCGCCGAATTCCTCCACTACCTTCGCGAGTACCCCGCCGAGGTCCGGCCAATCAAAGCCCAGGCCGGCCGCCTTTTCCGAGACGCGCAGGGCACGCAGGAGAGAGGGCAGAGCCCTGGGGACTCCGTCCAAGACCGAAACGAAGCCCTCAGAATCAACGCGCTCACTCCGTTCTCTAGCCTTGATCTGCTCCCAAGATGCGTGAACTTCGGCTGCATCCACTGCTTCCGCGTCCCCAAAGACATGCGGGTGTCGACGCACCATCTTCGAAGTAATTGCCCGGCAGACATCGTAGGCGTCAAACTGCGCGTCTTCGGAGCATATCTGGGCCTGAAACACGATCTGCAGCAACAGGTCTCCAAGCTCGTCCCTGTGGGTGGTCGGATCCCCCGCATCGATCGCGTCGAGAACCTCGTGGCACTCCTCCAGGGCGTAGGCCTTGAGGCTGTTGAGGTCTTGTTCCCGGTCCCAGGGGCAACCGTTCTCGCCGCGCAAGGTGCGCATCAGTTCGACCAAGGCGTCGAAGGGATGGAGATCCTCGGATGGGGGCAGCGGACGCTCCGTCATGGCAGCACTCCGGGGTCGGTGGCGGGGAGGGTGGGGCGATTCTAAGGCGGGGAGGGTGGGGCGATTCTAGGGAGGCCAGGCGCCTCCGACCAAGCCCGAACGGAGGGCGCGCTCAGTCCGAAGGATGGAACTCGAAAGGATAGGAGAATGTGACGGAGCCGCCCTCGGGCTGGGGCATGCTGAGGGAGAAGAGTTGGCGTTCCAGACAGCGCGTCATGGAATCCGATTTGAGGGTGGACCGGGGTTCGGCCACTACGCCACGGATGCGGCCATCAGTGGCCAAGGTCAAGCTCAGCCAGAGGATGCCCTCCAGGCTCTCGTCCGTAGACCGAGCCTTCTCGTAGCAGTAGCGGAGCTTACGATTGCCACTGTAGATCGCCTGATCCACCCGCTTCATCTCGACGAACCCCTGCTTGACCACTGCAGCTCGCTGGGGAGTGTCGTCAGACCCCTGCCGTTCGACTTCGTCCTCGGGACGGGGTGGGGCAGGATCACCTGCGTCGACCGGGATCGCTTCAAATTCTGAACCAAGCAGCGCCCGCATGGCGGAGGCGTCGGCCCGACGCTCCTCGAACTCGATCCGTCCCGACCGGCTGTCATCCCAGTCAATCCCAGCCCCGCCTCGAGACGAGCGGGGGATGGTGCGCCGCTTCCCTCTCCGGCTGCCTACGACCACCGGGCCGGAGCCGACCGCTTCAAGATCCGTTGTCTCCACCAAGCCGCTGTCGCCTTGAGCGGTCTGTGGACTGACCGAACTTCCGCTGGAGAAGCCCTCCAAAAGCCCGAGCATATTGGCCACCTGGAAGCCGACAATTAGAAGGAGGAGGAGGATGAGCAACTGCCCCCCCTCTCGCCGGAGAAAGGGTTTTCGGTACTCCGCCTCGATGGCCCGGAAGGTGTCGTAGGTGGAGACGTCCAGGCTGATCTCGACCGAGTGGCGGATCGAAGGTTTGATGGGGGCGCCCCGACGGCGCCTGTCCGCCTTCGCTTTGCCCGGCTGCGCTTTAACTCGCACCAGCGGGATCGCTGGCGCCTGCTCCGAAGAGGGCGCAGGAGCCGGCGGAGCCTGGCTGGCGGCACCCGGAAGGGGAGGCAGCCGGTCCGAGGCAAAGGTCGGCGGGACCTTGTCCTCCTTTTGCACGCTGGCCGGCGGAACGACCGGGGGTCGATCGCGGCTCGGAGGCTCTGGAGAGCGTGAGGGGGGTGAAGGAGGCTGGGTGGGGGCCTCAGCCCGCGCGCCCAACCGCCCCAAATCGGCCGGAGGCAACGGAGGGGTCAGCCCCCCCCCCGCAGGTTCTGCCGTTAACGCGGCCGGAGAGGCCACGGCCAGGTCGAGTGCGGGCAGGTCATGGGTATCGATGTACGGGGCCTTCGCCTCGGCGGTAGGCACCTCTTCCTCGATTACCGGACCGGTCCGCTTCTCCATCTCCAAGCGGACCGCAACCGGCCCCACCTGGAGGCGATCACCCTTGGACCAGCGCGAGAATTGGAAGGGAGCTCCGTTTCGAAGGGTCGGCAGGCTCGAGCCAGCCAAGTGTTTGACGTAGACCATGCCGTCGGGCATCACCAAGACCTCGGCGTGAGCCGGCGCGACCCCGGGGTAACTCAACCGGAAAGCGCAGCGACCGGTCCCGATCACGAAGGATCCCACCCGCAAGGGCACCCGTTGAATGCGGCCTCCCGGGGGCTCGATGACGACGATGGGGCAGGGGTCCAGTGGAATGTCGTCCAGCTCGACCGCGAGCGGCGACGACTCTTCGGTCTCTTCCTCCGACTCCCCAACGAAGAGCGTCTTCAGACTCGAGAGGGTGGCCGACGCGTCGAATTCACGCTTCTTCTTGGCCTTCGGGGGGGGGCGCGGTGGCACAGAAGCGGCGGCCGGGATTGGGGCGCGGTCTTCGATCGTCCCTTCTTCGTCGTCGTCGTCGTCGTCGTCGTCGTCGTCGTCGAAACCTAGCTCAGTGGTCTCCGATTCATCCGCCACCTCGAAAATCAGCCGCAGGATCACGGGGCCCAGATCCAGCTCGTCTCCATCGCGAAGCCGAGCGCGGTCCATCGGCTGATTGCCGAGCAGTACCCGTCCTTCGCCCGCCAGGTTTGCTCCCTCCAGGTACCGGCCGTCGACCACCTTGA
>CAZQTQ010000494.1:0-3482 GCA_964596025.1 uncultured Rickettsiales bacterium | reverse complement strand
TCGCTCAACGGCCTGCAGCAGGTGACCGTCAAGGAGAACAAGAAGAACGCCACGAGGAGCGCGATCGCCCTCTTCCAGTAGGAGCGAAGCCCGGACTGGGGGTCAGATCGATCTACCGACCGAGAGGTCAGGTGGGTTCATGAAGCGTTGGCGGAACCCAAAGAGGCGGGCTGCATCATCCCACGGATTGGTCCATCCAAAAACTCAGCCGCGACCTGGGTCCAGGAGCGCGGCGGGAGCGGAGAAGCCACCGGAAGGCCAGTACCCCGCCAGAGGGGCAGGCCGGCGTTGCGTGCCGCAACCTCTTTGAGGGGGTGGAAGTAGCGGGGCGGACACGCGGGCGCGAAGAGGCGGCGCAAAGCCGCCTTGGGGCGTCCTCGTGCATCCTTGACCGGCGGCCAGGGAGCCTCGGGGATCCAAGCAGCGGACCAGCGCGAGCGGGCCTCGGCAAGTTGAGCATCGGTGCCCCAACCAGCCCACTGGACCTCAAGTCCCATGCTTCGGAGACCTCCGACCACCGCCGGTCGGGAGGGGCCGTCTCCCCAGAGTTCGAGAATCAATGGCTGTGGGGACACCGAAGCTTGGAGGCTGCGGAGCGCGGGAAGGCTCTCCAGAAGGCCGTGCCAGGGGCGGAAGCTACCCTCGTAGCCGAGAACGAAGGGGAGGCCTTCGCCCCGGCGGCCAGGGTCCACCGAGCGGGCCGGCGAGAGACCGCCCAGGGGGTGGCTGGGGCGGGGCCTGGAGCGCTCTGGAACGGGGCCGCCGTTGGGAAGTACCCCCACAGGGAAGTCTGGACCCAGACGCGCCGCGGTGTGTTGGGCGAGGCCCGAAGACACCGCAACCCGCGCGTCCGCCGAGCGCCAACAAGCCTCCTCCCGAACCACCGCCTCTCTGCCAAGCCTTCGCCCACGAAACTGGCGTGCTTCCCAGACCAAGGGGGCATGGATCCAGAGCAGCCAAGGGCAGCCCAAGCGGGCGCGGAGGGCAGCGCCAACTGCCTGATTCAGAGCGTATCGTTCGACGACGACCTCGGGCCGTGAGCGCTCCGCCTCACGGAGGCACCAGGATCGGAAGCCCTCATCCGAGAGATCCGACCCGGCCGGCGGCGACCGGAGCGGGACGTCGCCTGGGAGCGTAGCGGCAGGCTCCTGTGAGCCCGGGCACTCACGCCGAGACCAGAGCTCGACGGCAGCACCCGCGTCGTGCAGGCCCCGCGCCAGACCCCGCAGCGCTTGCCCTCCTCCCGAAGGCGACTGCGCCGCAATTCCCGCATCGGCACAGAGGAGGGCGATGCGCGGAGTCACAGACTCACCGTAGAAGTCTGGGGTCCGACGGGCAGGGTCTCCCGGAAGGCGCCCGACTGGATCACCGCCTCGGCATCGCCCCACTGCACGAGCAAGAGACCGACGCTGAAGCGAAGCTCGAGGTCCCCCTCTTCGAAGAAGGACGAGTGGGAACCGTAGGCATCGATTTGGAAGGACGATTGCCCGGTCCCGGCCTCGTACTCAAAGGACTCGATGGCCGTGCGAAGGGCGCGCAGGTAGCGGCCCTCGAGTCCCAGGCTCTCGCTGAGCGCGACCTCAAAGGATCGAAGACCGGGCACAGCCTGTTCCCAACCAGCCTCACCGTCCACCGACACCGTCCGCTCGGCCTCGCTCAGTTCGCCAATGGGCGTGTTGGGCGGATCCGCTGCGTAGTAGGCCGAGGCAGCGAAGCTCGCCTCAGTCATCGCCCCCTCGTCGAGGGCGACGACGAGGTAGCGCAGTGATCCGCCGATGGTGGCAAAGGGGAGCGCTTGGTTCATGTCCTCCCGATCCAGGGGGCCAGGCACGAACTTCAGCCAGGCTTGGAAGCTCAGGCCTTCGCTGTCCACTACCGGCGCGCCGACCCCGGCGCCCAGGGCCTGGGGTGTCCATCCATCGGCCGCCGGATAGTCGTTGGGGTAGTCCGCAGTCTGCGCCACGTTCATGTCGAAGCCGAAGCCGCCGAGGAGGACGGCGTAGCGCCCCTCGGACGACAGACCACTGTCTGCCCAGCTCAAGCGAACCGTCTCCTCGGCCACTCCCTCTGGACCGATCGATAAATCCAAGGCACCGGCGAAGGCCGAGAAGCCCTTGGACTTCACCGCCCACCAGGGCTGGAGAAAGGTGATCTGCTCGGGGCTCTCTTCAATGAGCGACCAGGGGCCACCGATCAGCCCCAATTCCAAGTCGAAGCTCCCCTCCCCCTCCGGCTGGGTGCTTCCCGAACGCAGGTAGCCGATTCGGTGGCTCAGGGTCTCCCAGTCGAAACCAAAGCCTCCCCACAAGACGTGAGTTTCGGGCTCACCCGCACAGGCACAGAGAAGCAACGACGCAAGAATGACGGGAACGAGGCGCCGAGGGGCGTAGTGGGGAGCAGGGCTTCGCAAGGCAGGGGATGATACCCGAGGGTGCCGACGGTCCCAGCGGGGTGCGGTGGGAACCCCTCGCCACCCCGTCCATTCCTTGCACCACGAAAGGGTGCGTGCTAAACGGCCCCGCCCCGCTTTGGAGAGTCCGTGGACCTGACCCAAATCCCCAGACTTCGAGGAAACTTCCTCTGGGGCTCCTTCTACCGGGAAGGGGCCGATGGATTCGTCGATACCATCGATCCCTCCACCAGCGACCGCCTGGGCCGGACCCCGTGGCGACTCTCCCACATTGACACGGCCATCCAAGATGCGCGCTCGGTGGCTGTGCCGTGGGCCGACTCCGAGCTCGAACAGCGCATCGGGTACCTGCGCGCGACGCGCGCCCTACTCGAGGAGCGCCAAGGAGCAATCGCCACCATCATGGCCCTGGAAATGGGCAAGCCCCTATGGGCGGCGACCCTGGAGTGCATGGCGGCAGTCAAGGCCATCGACCTCCTGGTCGAGCAGGGCCGGAGCATCTTGGCCGAGCAACACCACCCGACGGCCAACGGGATCCTGCGCCGCCGACCCATGGGGGTTGTCGCTGTGGTCACGCCCTCGCCCTACCCCGTCTTCGGACCCATCCAGCTCATCGTCCCCACCTTGCTCGCGGGCAACTGTGTGGTGTGGAACCCCTCGTCGCAGATTCCGATCTCCAGCCAGCGGGTAGCCGAGGTCTTTGAGGGTGCTCGGCTGCCGCCCGGCGTGTTCTCGATGGTTCAGGGACCACGGGACCCGATCGGTGAGGCCCTGGTGGCCCACCAGGCCGTCGACATGACGGTGGCAGCAGGCAGCCCGCAGCTCGGTGAGGCCCTACGCGATCGCTGTGAGGAGGGGCGGCTCTGTCTGTCAAGACGCTCACCTCGACCGGGCGGTGTACGAGGTGGTCACCAGCGCCTTCTTGTCGGCAGGCCAACGGTGCAATGCGACGTCGCGGGTCGTGGTCGAGTCGGCGGTGGCCGAGGAGTTCATCAACCGGGTGGTGGGCCTCTCTAAGGGGCTGAAGATCGGCTCCCCGCTGGAACTCGACAGCTTCTGCGGCCCGCTCAGC
>CAZQTQ010000493.1:0-3502 GCA_964596025.1 uncultured Rickettsiales bacterium | reverse complement strand
CGGTATTGGCGACGACGACGACACTGGTATTGGCGACGATGACGACACTGGTAATGGCGACGATGACGACAGTGCTATCGCCGTCAACAACACCCCTCCCCAGGCAGCGATCACACAGCCGGCCGACGAAGCCATCCTCTATACCAGCGCAGTGACCTTCTCCGGGGTCATCCAAGACTCAGAGGACAACTACGACGAGCTCTACGTGCGCTGGTACTCCAACAGCAACCCCGACACCCCCCTCTGGGAAGGCGCACCGGACGCCAGCGGCAGCACCCAGTTCACCGCCTCGGGTCTCGCCAGTGGCGAGCACATCATCTCCCTGTTGGTGACCGACTCCGGCGGGCTCTCCGGCCAAGCCGAAATTACCGTCCAGCTGGTCTGGTCGGCTCCCCAGGTCCTCATCACGAGCCCGCAGCCAGCCAACACTTTCTACACCAACGACGTCATCTCCTTCCGCGGCGTGGTCTCCAACGCAGAAGAGACCGAGTACAGCCTGCAGGTCATCTGGAACTCCAGCGAGTTCGGCGACCTGTGGGACAGCGTGTCCGACGACGAGGGCGTGACCGAATTCGAGACCAGCCTCCTGCCGGGCAGCCACATCATCACGCTGCGCGCCATCGACACGAACGGCGTCGAGGGTCAGGACACGGTCACCATCACCGTCCTCGACTACCCCGTAGGTCAGCTGGACCAAGACAACGACGGCTTCTGCCCCGACGGCATCGACATCAACGATGATGGCCAGTGCGAAGGCGGCGCTGAGGAGACCGGCATCGGCTCGCAGGACTGCAATGACTTCGAGCCCACCGTCTGCCCCGACGACGAGCAGTGCCCGGAGATCTGCGACGGCATCGCCGACAACAACTGCGACGGCGTCCTCGACGAGACCGACCAAGACCTCGACGGCGACGGAATGAGCGACTGTGAAGGCGACTGCGACGACGACGAGGCCACCGTTTACGACGGAGCCCCCGAGCTCTGCGACGGCCTCGACAACGACTGCGACGGCTTTCCCTTGGACACCGAGGTCGACGCCGACGGAGACGGCCTGATGGGCTGCGACGGCGACTGCGACGAGGAGTACTTCGACGCGCTCGACCAAGACGGCGACGGCTCCAGCATCTGCGACGACTGCAACGATCTCGACAGCTCGATCTTCCCTGACAACCCGGCTGCCGACACCTGCGACGACATTGTGGACAACGACTGCGATGGCCTCGTCAACGAAGATGGCGCCGGGCCGTATGAGGGCTGGGAGACGAGTGCAACCGACTACGCGAACGCGGTGGAGTTCCCCACCACGTCCTCAGCATCGCTGACGACGAGTACAACCAACTGCCCCCTCGGCAGCATCACCTTCATCACCACCTTTGACCTGTACCTCGCCAACGGCTACGGAGCGGTGACAAGCAACTTCAGCGATCCCAACGACCTGTGGGACATCTATACCTTCGACACCGAACTGACCGGCGAGTTGGCCACCTGGCTGAGCCTCCTGGGTCTTGGCAGCGGGACGCCCCCGAGCGCCTGCGGACAGGGTGAGGTGACCTTCGAGAGCCTCCAGGTGGGCGCGCCTATCACGGTGACCCTGCAGAAAGACGGCATCGCGATTGACAGCGATACCGGCGAAACCGGCAGCCTGACCTGGGATCTCGACTTCCTGGAGCTCTTCAACGTCGACTACCGACTCATCGTGGAGCCGGCAGCCAGCGTGAACTGGACCGACGTCTGGAACGGCTCCAGCTGCAACTACGCCTACTCGCTTACGGCCGACGTCCCCTAGTCGGACCCGGCGTTTCAAGACGCAAAGCGGCGGCTGGCCTTCGGGCGAGCCGCCGCTCTTGCTTGGGGGTCAGCTCGCCAGGAGCCTGACGAGGAAAGGCTACTCGCCCAAGGCGTCTAGCTCGGCGTCTAGATCCTCGGCCCGCTGGCGCGAGACCTCGGCCTCTTTGCGGCCCAAGGTGCCCGAGAGGGGCCTTGCCTTGTGGCTCCGGGCCCGGTCCTTGTGCCGCCTTGCCTGAACGGCCAGCTTCGACACCATCCGATCGATGGCGCTGTACATATCGGCCTCGGAAGATTCGGCCGCAGTAAAGACCTCGCCCGAGGCCCGTATGTGTACTTCTGCGTGGTTGCGGTGCCCCTCCTGGCTGAGCACGACGTCAGCATCGATCGGCTTGATCAGCAGCTTGGTCAGACGCTGAACCTTCTCCTCTGCAAAATCTCTCAGGGCCTCACTAGCCGACACATTGCGGAAGGTCACGTTGACACGCATGCGCTCCCTTTCTTTGCCCTAGAACAGCCGCTTACGCCGGGATGACGACGGAATGCCCATCATCTCCCGGTACTTCGCCACGGTCCTCCGGGCGATCTTGATGTTGTTCGCGGCCAACAGTTCCACCAGCTTCTGGTCGCTCAAGGGCTTGCGCGGATTCTCCTCGCCGACGATGGCCTTGATCTGCTGTTTGACCATCTCAGATGCCACGTCTTCGCCCTGATTTCGCTTAATCGCGCTGTTGAAGAAGAACTTCAGCGAGAAGATGCCGTGGGGGGTATGGGCGTACTTGTTCGTCGTGGCCCGCGAGACCGTGCTCTCGTGCATGCCGATGTCGTCGGCCACGTCCCGCAAGATCATCGGTTTGAGCATGGCAATCCCGTCGTCGAAGAAGGACCTCTGCTGCTTTACGATGCTCTCGGTCACCTTGTAGATCGTGCGCTGACGTTGGTAGATGCTCCGAATCAGCCACTGGGCGGAACGGAGCTTCTCTTGGATGTACTCCTTGTCGCCCTTGGCCGCTCCCATCAGCACCTTGCGGTAGTACTCCGACACCCGCAACCGCGGCACTCCCTCCTCGTTGAGCTGGATCGCGTAGCCAGAATTGGTCTTGATGATGTGGACATCGGGGGTGATGTAGCGGGGCTCCTCGTCAACGAAGGAACGCCCTGGACGCGGCTCCAGGCTGCTCAGGGTGCGAACCGCTTCCACCACCCGCGGAAGCGAGACGCCCAGCCCGCGCGCGATGGACTTGTAGTCCCGACGCTCCAAGGCCTGCATGTGCTTGTCCAAAAGACTCAGGAGGACGCGGTTGTCCGGGTGGAGAACACGGGCCTGGATCAGGAGACACTCGCGCAAGTCCCGCGCGCCAACCCCGAGGGGATCAAAGCCTTGGACAAGCTCCAACGCTGCCCTCAGGGACGGCAGACTGCTCCGGCCCGCCCCCGTCAAGTCCTCCAAGGTGGTCCGCAGGTAGCCGCTTCCTTCGAGGTTGCCGATGATCTCGACCGCAGCGGCCCGAACTAATCCTGATGCGTCGTTCATGTGGAGCTGCCACACGAGGTGGTCTGCTAGGGAGGTCTTGCGGGTCAACGTCTGGTCGTAAGTCGGCAGATCGTCGTAGTTGCGGCGCACCTCGGAGCCAGTTCTGGGCCCGCTGCGGTAGCTGTCGAGGTAGCGCTCCCAGTCGAGTTCCGTCTGCTCGCTGCGTCCTTCAGCGTTGGGGTC
>CAZQTQ010000492.1:0-3507 GCA_964596025.1 uncultured Rickettsiales bacterium | reverse complement strand
AAGTCGCTCATCCTAAGGTCTTCCCCGTTCTGGAGCCGAACCAAATTCTGGGCAATCGCTTCGCTCTTGGGAAGCGCTTTCCTGGAGGCAATCAAGACCTCGCGAGCGCCGTCTCGGTCTTTGAGCTTCACCTTCATCCAGGCCTTCATCCCGTGCAGCAGCGCCTCCTTCTTACTGAAGGTGACGGCCCGGTCGATGACGGAAAAGGCCTTCTCGGGCTTGTGGTGCTTGAAGTAGTAAGCGGCAAGCATGCCCTTGGCCATCCAGTGGCGGGCCGACGCGCCCTCCAGCAGGGGCAGAGCCGCCTCGAAGTCCTTCTGGAGATAGTGAAAACAACCCACCTGGCCGTCGAGTTGGCCCTTCAGGAGAAAGACCCAGCGGCTGTGGACGTAGCCGCCCTGGAGAATGCGGATCGCGTGATCAATTCGCTGCTGGCCAACCTCACGCGCCGCATGCTGCATGACCTCTTCCACCGCCTTGAGGTGCCTGCGGGCGAGGAGGATGTAGGAAGCGACCAGCACGGCAACTGCGGGGAGAATCGCGTAGTTGGGCGGGAACGGAATGGCCACGCCAACGAAGACGAGACCAGCGAGGGAAACGGCGAGAAGAAGACTGAACATGCCGGCCGGATGATACTCAACCGACAGACCGATACAATGGCTGGATGCCGCTCGACCTGGAACGAATCGAGAAGAAGGCCATCTCCGAGTCGGTGGCCGAGCAATTGCGGACCGCCATCCTCCGGGGCGAGGTCCAGGTGGGGGAGCGCTTGCCGCCGGAACGGGAACTGGCCCCCCGCTTCGGAACCAACCGCAACACCCTGCGGGAAGCGATCCGTTCGCTCGAGGCCCAGGGGCTGGTGGTGGCACGCCAGGGCGACGGCGTCCGGGTGGCTGACTTTCGGACCCAAGGGGAGCTGTCCTTGCTCCCTGACCTCATCCGAGTGGCTGCAGCTCCCGAACGCAACGCCATGCTCGAAGACGTACTGATGATGCGGCGGCGCATGGCGGTGGAGGTCGCAGGCATGGCAGCGCGGCGAGCGGCGCCAGAAGATGTCGAGCGCTTGAAGAGCTTGGTCGAACAACAGCGCAAGAATGACGGCGATCTGCTGCTCACCTTGCAGACCGACCTCCAGCTCTACCAAGCCATGGTAGAGGGCGCCGGCAGCCTCGTAGCCCGCCTGATGTTCGCCACGCTGAGCCGGCTGAGCCAGGCCTGCCTCGAGAAGGTGCCGGCCCTGCTCTTTGTGCACCCCGACTACCTCGAACACATCGAGGTCATGGTGGAAGCGATCGCCAAACGGAAGCCAGAAGAGGCATCAGCCTCCCTGGACGGTCTCTACCAAAAGACCGACACCATTTTGCTGCAGCGCATCGGCCGACTCCCCTGAGCCCGCCGCGCTGACGAGCGCTCGGACGTCTCTAGCGGCTCCGCCGCTACTCGACCACCACGAGGTTGCCACCGGCCGTAATGAAGTAGATCGGCGGTGTCTCACGCTCAATGGACGCTTCGTCCAGCGCGAATCCCGCCAGCTCTGGAATGGGGATCCCACCGAGCTGATCCAGGGTATCGGTGACCATCGGGATCATCAGCTCGACGACCGCGTCCATCAGGTTCTCGGCCACCTCACCATCCAGGTCAGGCCAGTCGGAGGTCACGAAGTCCATGATGATGACGGGGTCGCCCACTCCGAAGTTGATGAGGTTGTCCCCGTCGATCGACAGGTCGGCTTCCGCAGTGAGCGTCACCGCGAGCTGCATCATCAGACCGTAGACGCCGTTGGGATCGCCGTAGACGTTGACGAGCATGTCGCCCAGGGCGAGCTCAAGCAGCCCATCGGAGGCTAGGTCGCTCGCCGGACCGACCACTGGCGGCAGAAGCGGAAGGGTCTCAAACGAGATCTCCGACAAGGGGATGAAATCGCTTACTGAGCTGAGGTCCAGTCCCAACTCGGCAGAGGTCATCGAGAAGTCGATGACACCGGCCTGCCACACCGAGTGCAGCAGCTGGTTGATGAAGTTGTCCGCCATGGAGAGTGAGAACGCGGGAGTCGCACCGTAGGTCGGAAGGTTGTAGTCACCCCGCCGCCAGCTGCCGTTGGTGGCGGCTGCGGCCGCGGCTGGCGTCGATGCCACGATGGTCTCCAGCACCAAGGTCAGGCCATCGTCGTCGACCTCGATGTCCTGGGGCAGAGCGTCGATGTCCAGAGGTGTACCCAGGAGGTCGACTGTCGTCCCAATCTCGAGGCCCTGGAGTGCGTCCTCGAGAAGGTCGGGCAGGACACCCTCAACGATGGTCGGCAAGAGCAGGTTGATCAGCGGCTCAAAGATGTCCACCAGAAGGTCGAAGATGGCGCTGAACAGGTTTCCAAAGACCCCCAGCCCGGTGATGACGGGGTCGATGTCGTCATAACCGGCGTCCGTATTTGCCAGGGTGACCTGGATGTCGTTGTTCCCGTCGACCTCGAGGCCCACGTCGGTGTCGAGCCAAATATAGTCGACCAGGATGTCGGCTCCAGCACCCAGGCTGTTCGACCAGCTGTACAACCCGAAGCAGCAGCTGCCAGAGAAAACGCCGGTCAGACCGATCTCGATCAGAAGGTCATCGACATCGATCTCGAAGCCGAGGTAGCCGTTGGGGAAGCCGGAGGTTGGCCCATGGGGGTCAAGGTCCATGTCGACACCCGCGATCGACACATCATCCAGATCGACAAGGACCTGACCGCAAACTTGGACAAGCCAGCTCACTCCTACGCACCAGTTGGGGCTCGTCCACAGGTTGGTGCCCGAGACGCCAGAGGTCAAAGCGCCTTCGGTGATCTGGCCTTCGATCAGGTCCTCGAGAACGTCGATCCCCTCCTCGTTGAGGCGAATCACGATCCCGTCCTCGTTGGGGTCACCGCTGGGAAGAAAGTCGCCCCACAAGAACGTCTGGACGTGGTCGGAGCTGTTGCCGTCACCGTCGACCGTAGAGATCTCGAGTACATTCAGTCCCTGCTCGGGGTCGAGCTCCCAACTGAACAAACCCGAGAATCCGGAGTAGCAATTGTCCGTCTCGAGGTCCTCATCTTCCTCGTTGTGGTCGGTCGAGGCGCTGCAATCGGGATCATCGGGATAGTCGAAGAGCAAGTCGCCGTCGTTGTCGATGCCGTCGGAACAGAGGCACACCGGGACCGGCTCCCCGTTGATGGTCATTTCGGTCACACCGCTCAAGGCATCGGTCACCGAACCAGAGGCCACGACATTCGGCCAGTCGATCGAAGGCAGCTCAGCACCCCGCGGAGGGGTCGTTACCCGGATCTGGGGTCCAGTGGAGTCCACGAGGACTGGACCGTCGGTAGCCGAGAGCCCATAGGCCGAGATGTCGGCGCCAACCTGGAAGATGCCCTCTTTGTAGAAGCGGACGAAGGTGCCCCAGGCCTCTACCCCCTCATCCGGACTCGCGCTGAGCTCGATGGGGTGCTCGCTGGCGTTGCCGTAGGCGTCCTCGATGACCGGCGTGACCACG
>CAZQTQ010000491.1:0-3541 GCA_964596025.1 uncultured Rickettsiales bacterium | reverse complement strand
ATCGAACTGAATCGGTCGGCCAGCTGCCGGATGCCGGGGACCCAGCGCTCGAGCTGCCAGGAAAGAGCGACCCCCAGCAAGCCGAGCAGGACTCCTGCCATGATCGCACTGGCGAGGTCGCCGAGGCCATCCATCTGCCACCAATTGGGCCACAGATTCCGTGCCGCGGCCCAGGCGAGGGCGAGCATCGCCATTCCCCCGTAGAGGGCGGCGGCAAGCTGGCGCAGGCGGCTCAGGCTCCTCATCGCTTCGGGGAACCTCCGTCAGCGTCAGCCCCCGTCGTTGCCCGCTGCTGTCGGGGACGCAGAATTCGGAGGCGTTCGCCCAAGACCGGAAGCAGGGCCTGCATCAAGTGGGCGCCGTCGGATGGGTCGGAGTTGCCCGGAAAGCTGAACTCGCGATCCATACCGGGCTCTCCTTCGAGGATGAGTCGCTCCGCCGTCGGAAAGGGTGGCTTGTCGTCTGTGGGGTAATGGCGCCAGTAGAGGGTCGTGACGTGGTCCCACTCCAGCCCCGAATTGGCGAAGAGTCCTTGGGGGTGCATTCCTTTGCTGTCGAAGCGGACGAGCCGGGCGCGAAGCCAGACCTGGTCTGCGAGAAAGCTGATGAAGATCAGGGCAATGCCCAACCACTCGATGCGGCCTAGATCGAGGACGACGGCGACGAGCGCAGTCCCGTAGGCGAGGCCTCGCAAGCCGTGGGCCCGGGTGCGGAGCCGCGCGTCTACCAGTCGCAGGTCGACCGGCAACTGGGCTTCGATCCCCGAGGCATCCGCTGCCACCGCCTTGGCCTCAAGCGCGGGGCCTTCGGCCAAGAACCAGCGCAGGCCCAATGCCAAGAGAACTCCGCCCAGGGCCCCCGCGAAGAGGGCCACCCAGAGCCAGACGCCATCACTGCGATCGATGAAAGCAGAGATCGGGAGAAGAAGCAGGAAGGCACCAGCGGCCACTAGGGCTGCGGCATCGGCCCGGTCGGCTCGCGTGGCGCCGTCGAGTCGGGAGTCCATGGGCCGGAGTTCAGTCCTGACGGTTGGGGTTTTGTAGGGCACTGAGCCGTTTGGCCACAAGCTTCTCGATGCAGGACCCAATGGCCCGCGCAGCCTCGCGGTAGTCATCGAGTGGTCCGCCCTCCGGGTCCGGAATGTGGTCGAAGCCGTCCTCTGCGAAGTTCCAAAGAGGGATGATCGTGGCCCATTCCTCCTCCGGGAGGGTCTCAGAACAAATGTGCTCCGCGGCTGCCGCGTGCTCTGGTTCCATCACAATCGCAAAGTCCGCCCAGCCCAGAAGTTCGGCCGTCAAGAGCTGGGAGCGGTGGGTTCGCATGTCGAAACCCAGCTCCCGCATCGCGTCCAGGGCGTAGGCGCCAGCCGAATAGCCCGGCAGGGCATGGATACCGGCTGACCGGATGTCCGCGAAGACGAATTGCTCGGCAAAGTGGTGCTCGGCCCAGGCTGCCGCCATGGGAGATCGGTTGATGTTTGCTGTGCACACGAAGAGGTAGCGTGGGGGTCTGGCGCGTGGCACCGGCGGAGCATAGCGCCGTTTGCACCGGAGTGCGCCGATCCCGCTACAATGTGCGCCTTGGCGCTGGCCCGCTGGGACGGCTGAGGCGATGAAAGAGAACGTTCCTCTGGATAAATCGGCGGTGTATGCCGTCATTGACGACCTTTTGGATCGGGTGTGCCCCGAGGGCGAGCCCACCGATCGCCGCTACATGCAGCAGTTGCTGTATACGGCGGTCTTGGTGGCGCGGGACCGACCGGACCGCCTGAACCTGAAGATCATGAACCGGGCACTGCGCGAACTGCGCAAGGGCTTCAACGCCTTTGCGCCTTGGAGCGACGTCCGGAAGATTGCGGTGTTTGGCAGCGCGCGCACCGAGCCGACAGCGGCCCACTACGCCATGGCTGAAGAGTGCGCTCGAGGCCTCGCTGACGCCGGCTTCATGGTGGTGACCGGGGCGGGTCCCGGCATTATGGAGGCCGCCAATAAGGGGGCGGGCACAGGCCGCTCCTTCGGCGTCAACATCATGCTGCCTTTTGAGCAGGAGGCGAATCCCTTCATCCACGGTGACCCCAAGCTGGTCAACTTCAAGTACTTCTTCACGCGCAAAGTCGTCTTTGTGAAAGAGACCGATGGCGTAGTTCTCTTTCCGGGAGGATTCGGCACCCAGGACGAGGGTTTTGAGACCCTGACATTGGTGCAGACGGGCAAGGCGGAGCCGCGGCCCATCGTGATGATCGAGCAGCCGGGAAGCACCTACTGGGAAGAGTGGGACCGCTACGTGCGCTGCGCCCTGCTCGAGCGGGGCTTGATCTCGCCCGACGATCTGTCGCTCTACGAAATCGTGAACGACAGCCAGTCGGCGATCGACAAGGTCACGCACTTCTATCGGAACTTCCACAGCATTCGCTACATCGAGGGGCGGCTGGTGATCCGGTTGCAGCACCGCCCCCCTGCCGACTTGGTGGAGCGGCTGAACGACGAGTACGGCGATATTCTCGTCTCTGGAGCGATCCACTCTTGCGAGGCCCACTCTGTCGAAGGGGACGAGCCGGCTACCTCGGGCCTAAGCCGACTCAAGATGCACTTCGACCAGCGCCACTTAGGCCGCTTGCGCCGGCTCATTGGCGTCCTGAACGACTCGGTCAGCGAGGAGCAGCTCCAGAGCAGCCCCAACATCAAGCCGGTCCACGGGGTCACCCCCGAAGCGGAGCCCGGTGCCTACGAAGAAGACTGAGCAGGAGGCCGGAGCAGCCCGGCCCGAAGGCACTGTCAGTGGGGGCGTGCCAGCTCGGGCTCCCGATCTCCCCGATCCTGAAACCGTACCGCGGCGCAAGCGGCTGTGGCGTTGGTGGCTCGCTAAGGCGGTGGTCATCGCCGGCAAGCAGAATCGCGCGCTCGCTTGGCTGGGCTATTACTTGGGTCTGGGACCGGTCGGTTGGTGGATGAAGCGCTTCGGAAAGTCGCAGCTGGATCGCGCCCTACACCCCAGCAGTGAGATGGGCTGGACTCCGCGCCCCGAGCCCATCGCCTGCGATCCCCAGCGCATCCGTCGCCCCTTCTGAGTCTGCGATGCCGACCTGGATCCTCGGAATTTCCTGCTTCTATCACGACGCCGCTGCGGCCCTGCTCTGCGATGGAGTGCTGGTGGCTGCGGCCTCGGAGGAGCGCTTTACCCGCATCAAGCACGACCCGAACTTCCCACGCCACGCCATCGCCTATTGCCTCGGTCGGGCCGGGATCTCGATTGACGACGTGGAGCACCTGGGCTTCTACGACAAGCCCATGCTCAAGCTAGAGCGCATGCTTCTGTCCCAGCTTCACCACTTTCCCAAGAGCAAGGAGCAATTCATTGCCGCGATCCCCTTGTGGATGAAGGAGAAGCTCCCGATCCGAAAGGTGTTGGGAAAAGAGCTCGGATGGCGGAAAAAACCGGTGTGGTTTGCCGAACACCACGTAAGTCATGGAGCCTCTACCTTTTTTTGCAGTCCTTTTGAGGAGGCAGCAGTTCTAACCGTTGATGGGGTAGGCGAATGGGC
>CAZQTQ010000490.1:0-3568 GCA_964596025.1 uncultured Rickettsiales bacterium | reverse complement strand
GCGATGATCTCGGCGCCGAAGCGCAGCCGAAACGAGTCCCAGGGGTCCAGCGTCACGGCCTCGCCGCCGGCCTCGGGGTGGTCTGCAGCGAGCGCCTCGTAGGGGGCGTTGTGGACGTAGTGGATGCTTAGGTAAGGCTCCGCGCTGCCGAGCCTTCGGGATGCGCTGGCGCCCGCAAGGACTCCCCAACCGCCAATGCCGGGTCCCGCCCTTCCGTCTTCCTGGACCAGGTTGCGGTGTTGGCCGGTGGGGAAGCGGATCCGGAGATCGAGGGCAAGCGACGCCGGGGCCTCTCGGCCGGGCACACCGGCTTGTGCGAAGGGCAAGAAGCGGACAGCGAAGCTCATGTCGCCAAAGCCCGCCCGCTCGACGGCGGACGGAGTGGCATTCAGCTCCTCGGCGGCGAGGTTTCGCCCCCCTGCCATCGTGGCCTGGTGGCTCTCGGGATCAAACTGAAACTCGCGCGCTTCGCCCCACTCCCAGGCTTCGTGGAAGACGATGGGGATCTCCAGCTCCAGCCCCAGGCCATGGAAGGGGGAGAAGCGGCCGATGATGTCCAGGCCATAGCGCTGTTGATTGCTCCGGGCGACCTCTTCCCACGGGGCGTCGGTGGCCCTTCGGTCCTCGAGGGCGACAAAGTCGATGCCGCCGTCGAAGAGAAACTCGAGATCGCCTCGGAGCATCGGCGGAACCGAGGTTCCACCTGCCGCTTGAACGGAAGCAGGCGCCGCGACGCCCGCGGCAAGGAGTACTGCCAGGGCCTGTCGTTTCATGGCGCTTCGTTCCGTTGGCGAAGGTCGTACTCCTTCATCTTGAGCTGAAGCCCCTTCCGAGAGATGCCGAGGCGCTTGGCGGCGCGGGTGACGTTCCACTCCTCTTGGGTCAGGGCATCCTGGATGACTTCTTGCTCCACCTGTCGGGTCCGGACCTTCACGATGTCTTTCAGTTTACCGCCGGCAGCGGCGGTTTCGGCGACGGCAGCGCTGTGTCGGGCGGCTTCCTGACCCAATGCATCCAGCTCTGGTGGCAGATCGGCTTGGAGTAGTTCCTCCTCTTCGCTGAGGAGAATCATGCGTTCGACGACGTTTTCCAGCTGGCGGATGTTGCCCGGCCAGGCGTAGGCGACCAGAGCGGCCTCGACCACCGGCGAAATCCGCTTCTCGGGTCGGTCGAGAACCTGGCTGAACTTGCGGACGAAGTGGCGTGCCAGTTCCGGAATGTCCGAGGGGCGCTCGCGCAGAGGGGGAAGACAAATGGGAACGACATTGAGTCGGTAGAAGAGGTCCTCGCGGAAGCTGCCCGCCGCCACCATCCCCTCGAGGTCCGCATTGGTGGCGGCGATGAGGCGGGCCTCGACTGGAATGGCCCGCAAGCCGCCGATGCGTTCGATCTGCCACTCCTGGAGGACCCGGAGGAGCTTGACCTGCATGGCTGCGGGGAGCTCTCCGATCTCGTCGAGAAAGAGAGTGCCGCCTGCGGCCAGCTCAAACCGTCCCATGCGGGCAGTGTGGGCGCCGGTAAAGGCCCCCTTTTCGTGACCGAAGAGCTCGGATTCGAAGAGGTTTTCGGGAATTGCGGTGCAGTTGACGGCAACAAAGGGGCCCGAAGCCTGCGGAGAAAGCCGGTGGCAGGCGGAGGCAACGAGCTCCTTGCCCGTTCCCGACTCGCCGCGAATCAGCAGGGTCGCCGGAGAGGGGGCCACCTTGCGGAGAAGGCGGAAGAGCTGCTGCACCGGCTCCGACACTCCGATGATGCTGCCGAGGATCTCTTCCTCGCGTGATGCGCGCTCGGAGAGCTCGGCGTCCGTCGGCGGATCGCTCTCGGCGCTCGCTGCCCCGGGGTCGTAGGCACGCGCGCGATTTGCCTGTCGCTGCTGGACCGCCTTGTCGACGATCGAGCTGAGCTCGGCCTCCTCGAAGGGCTTGGTGATGAAATCGAAGGCACCTCCCCGCATGGCCTCTACGGCGATGTCGACCGTTCCGTGGGCCGTAATCATCACCACGGGCGTGTCGGGATGACTTTCCTGGACCCAGCGTAATAGCTCCATGCCGCTGAAACCCGGCATGCGGAGGTCGGTCAGCACCAGGTCGTAGGACGAACTGGCCCGGCGAATAAGGGCCCTCGCCTCGTCGCCGTCAGCGGCGGCGTCCACATCGTGCCCTTCGCTCTCCAGTAGTGCTTGGAGGACGCGGCGAATGTTTCGTTCGTCGTCGACGACGAGGATGCGGCTGGACAAGCGGTCCTCCTGGAGTTGGCGGCAGCGTCGCAGTCCGTTTCCCTGCAGACCGAGCGCCTGCAGCGAGGAGGCCTCAGCCGGGATCTCCGCCGGACCGAAGCCATTATAGTGACTCCCCTATGGCGGTAGACATTGCAGCGGGCGTCTTGGTGGTGCTTCTACTGTTCTGGGGCCTCTTCCGGGGCCTCTTGTCCCAGGTCGGGGGCCTCATTGGAATCGCCCTTCTCTGGGTGACCTTTCCACAGTGGTTTCCCCACGTCGACGTATGGATCGCCCAGATCGGCCCACCGATCGACGAGCAGCCCTTCGTACGCAAGTCCCTCGCCTTCGTCGGTGCCTACATCCTTTGGGCTGCGGCGCTCCATGGGCTGGAGTTGCTGGTCGTCGACTCCCTGTCGGTGCTTCGGTGGAGCAACCGGCTTGGGGGGGCGCTGGTTGGGGCGGCCAAAGGGCTGCTGTTTGCCATTCTCCTCGGGTGGGGTCTCCATGCCGCTGCGCTGTGGAACAAGCCGCCCGAGCAAGCGCCCCCCGCGTGGATCCAGGAGTCCCGCTTCCTCACGGTCGTGGCTCCCTGGAACCCGGTGCGGGTCGGCGCCCTGCGGGAGATCGTCGATGAAGTGAGGGCGGCGACCGAATCGGAGCGCCCAGACCGGGCCAAGCAGCTGCTCAAGCGCCTTCCGGATCGACCCGAGCTCCAACAGGCTGTCAAGGAACTCTGCGACGACCCTCGATTTGCCGCTGAGAACTATGTCGAGATGCTTCGGGATTCGCGGATTCGCGCGGTTTTGGTCGAGCAGTGGCCGAGCAATCCCTTCTTTCGCCGCAAAGACTGAGTTTTTCCTTTTCAGAGCCCTGATACCTGTGGCATCTTGCGCGCCCTCGCGGGCCCCACTTTGTAGCGGCGGCCCGTCTTTTGGTGACCGCTGGCTCCTGTCTTCGGTCGACGCCCTGCACACCTCCACTAGCGGAGCCTGAATCATGACCTTAGTTCGCGAACTCTCCTTGAAATGGACGCTTCTTCTGATCTCTGTGTTGTGTGCCTGCCTAGGGCTCATTGCCTGCGACCGCGGCGGTTCCAGCTCCTCCGGGGACGACGACGACAGTGTCCTGCCTGGCGACGACGACGACGACGACACCAGCGGTGGCGACGACGACGACACGACCCCGACCGGTCCTCCGGCGATGACTTTGAGTCCCAGCGACATAATTGCCGGGCAGTACATCGATATCGACGTCGGTCTCGAGAACTTCACCGTTGGCGAGAGCACCGAGATCTGCTGCCAGGGCGACGACGAGGATGTTCGCTACCTCGGCACGCAGTCGAACTCTGAC
>CAZQTQ010000489.1:0-3583 GCA_964596025.1 uncultured Rickettsiales bacterium | reverse complement strand
TCGCAAGCCCTCACCCGGCCGGTGGCTCGGGAGGCCCGGTGGCTTGTCGACTGCCCACCAATCGGTCTCTGAACGCAGGATCTGGGCCGGAACGAGGTCGGCGACCCCCGGTCGCCAGCTGGGCCGGTATTGAACAGCAACCTCCTGACCCGGTCGTAGGGGAAGCGAGCCCCGGCTTGCTGTCCGTCCGTCGACCTGTACCTGCCGCTCTCCGATGAGGCCCTTGGCTTGCCTCCGACTAAGCCCGTGGAGGTTCGCCACCAAGAAGTGATCGAGCCGTTCGGGACGGGCCGGGGAGGGGACGCGCAAGACGAGCGGGCGCACGGGTCCTCCAGGCGAGGGTTGGGATCGGAGAGCCGGGGCAGTGGCTGAGACGTACCCGGATCAAGCCGCCCATGCAAGGTGCTGTGGCTGCTGCGCCTGGCAGCCATTGCCCGCCACCGCTGGGCGTGGTACCACTGCGCCGATCGGGGCCGAAAACGGGCCCTGCTACCCCCCTCTAGCCCGCCCCGGAGTCCACCATGGCCGACCGCGAGAACGTCTTCGACAGCGTCCTCGATTGCATCGGAAACACCCCTATCGTCCGCGTGAATCGCGTGGCCGAAGGCTTTGCCAGCGACCTCTACGTCAAGCTGGAGTACATGAACCCCGGCGGTTCGGTCAAAGACCGCATCGCCACGTTCATGATCGATCGGGCCGAGGAACGGGGCGAGATTGCTCCGGGTGGCACCATCGTCGAGGCAACCTCGGGCAACACGGGCCTCGGTCTGGCGATGACAGCGGTCCTGAGGGGCTATCAGAGCTGTTTCATCATGCCGGACAAGCAGAGCATGGAGAAGGTGCAGGCTCTGCGCGCCTTCGGGGCGCGGGTGGTGGTGACGCCTACCGCGGTTGAGCCCGAGGACCCGCGTTCCTACTACTCGGTCAGCCGGAAGCTTGCCACTGAGACCCCGAACAGCTTCTATGCCGACCAGTACCACAATGCCGACAACCCCGAGACCCACTACCGCACGACTGGGCCGGAGATCTGGCGACAGATGGGCGGCAAGCTCGATGTGTTTGTCGCCGGCATGGGCACGGGCGGGACACTCTCTGGGGTTGGGAAGTACCTCAAGGAACAGAACCCCGATATCCGGATCATCGGCATCGATCCCATCGGCTCGATTTACTACGACCTCTTCAAGACCGGAAAGATGACTGAGGCCTACTCCTACAGCGTGGAGGGCATCGGGGAGGACTTCCTGCCTTCGACGATGAACCTGGACGTGCTGGACGACGTGGTTCGGGTCACTGACCAGGACTGCTACCTGGCGACGAGAGACCTGGTGCGCAAGGAAGGACTCTTCTGCGGTGGCTCTTCGGGTGCGGCGGTTTGCGGGGCGCTGAAGTGGCTGAAGAACCACGACCTGGAAGGCCAGCAGGTCCTCGTCTTGTTGCCGGACACGGGCCGCCAATACCTGGGCAAGATCTTCAACGACGACTGGATGCGAGAGAACAGCTACCTCGACGAGCGGCTGGAGACCGGAGCGGTGTGCAACCTGCTTGGGGCCAGCCCTCGCCGCAACGTCATCTCCGCCAACAGCACCGATTCGGTGCGCGATGTGGCTTCCTTGATGAAGAAGCACGACGTCAGCCAGGTTCCGGTGCTCGGGCCCGATGGGGTCTTGGGAATCGCCACCGAGGGTCGGGTCTTGAGCCACCTTCTCGACCACCCGGGCGCGGCCGATGAGCCGGTCTCGGGCATTGCGGAGAGCAGCTATGCGCTTGTCGAGTCCGAGACCGAGATCTCGGTGCTGAGTGAGGTCTTCACCCGCGCGAAGATGGCGTTGGTGCTCGAAGGCAAAGACATCGTGAATGTCATCACCAAGATCGATCTCATCGATTACATGTCTCGGATTTCCCGATGAGCGAAGGCAAGGTATGGCCGCCGCGGGACTACCGGGCGGAGGGGCGGGGCTTCGGCACCCGCTGCATCCATGCAGGCCAGCCGGCTGAGCCGGCTACGGGTGCGGTGATGATGCCCATCTACCAGACCAGCACCTACGTCCAGCCGGCGGTGGGAGAGCACAAAGGCTACGAGTACGCTCGTACCGGCAATCCCACCCGCACCGCCCTGGAGACCTGCCTTGCCTCGCTGGAAGGGGCTCGCCATGGGGTTTGCTTCTCTTCGGGCTGTGCGGCGACGTCGATGGTGCTGCACACCCTGAAGCCAGGCGATCATGTCGTGTCGTCGGACGACGTCTATGGCGGGACCTGGCGAATCTTTGATTCCGTGTTTCGGCCGTTGGGGATCGAGACGACCTTTGTTGACATGACCGATGTCGATGCCGTGGTCGCTTCGCTTCGTCCGGGGGCCACCAAGCTCCTCTGGGTCGAGACCCCCACCAATCCGCTGCTCAAGGTTGTCGACATCGCGAAGATGGCGGAGTTGGCGCGGACAGCGGGAGCGGCTTGTCTTGTCGACAACACCTTTGCGACCCCTTACTTCCAGAACCCTCTGGCTCTGGGTGCGACCGCCGTCCTCCACAGCACCACCAAGTACATCGGGGGTCACAGTGACGTGATCGGGGGCGCGGTTCTTACCGACGACGACGCGTTCGCGGGCGAGCTCTTCCGTCTCCAGAATTCGATCGGCGCCATGCCGGGTCCTCAAGACTGCTTCTTGAGCCTGCGGGGCCTCAAGACCCTCCACGTCCGGATGGAGGCCCACCAGCGGGCAGCCCTGGAGCTGGCCGAGTGGTTAGAGGCTCACCCGGAGGTAGACCGCGTCCTCTACCCGGGCCTGGAGAGCCATCCCCAGCACCACACTGCGAAAGCACAGATGCGCGGTTTTGGCGGCATGGTCAGCTTCGAGCTCCGCGGCGGGCTGGAGCGGGCGACGCGCTTTGTGGAGTCGACGGGGGTCTTCTTGTTGGCTGAGAGTTTGGGTGGGGTGGAGAGCCTGATTGAGCTGCCTGCGGCCATGACCCATGCCTCGGTGCCCAAGGACATCCGGGAGTCCATCGGGATTGCCGATGGGCTTATTCGCTTGAGTGTGGGGATTGAAGACCCCTCCGATCTCCGCTCCGACCTCGAGCAAGCCTTCGCTACCAGCGCCTGAGTGCGGGTCGTCTCCTAGGGCAAGGCTCCAACCAGCTGCAAGACGCTTGCGGTGATTTCGCCAAAGTCGGCAAGAGCGCAGCTCTGGGGGTCGTCTTCTACCGCTGTGGCTTGGAGCGGCTCGAATCGGCCTCCGGTCAGGCAGGCCAGATCCTGATAGAAGTTGAGGCTGCAGACACCCGACCCCCAGGCATTGCAGGGGCCCGGGTAGGACTGTTGCGATCCGTCACAGAGGGTCGTTGGATCACTCGACTGCCAGGTCGGGCCGATGGAGAACAACACCACGGGTTGCTCGAGGGCCTCGAAGAAGTCATGGAACCAGCCGATGCGGCAGTCGCATTCGTTGAAGGATAAGTCGTCGAGGTGTTCCTGGACGCAGTCGTCGATGAACTGGCTTGGCGGATAGGCGCCCGAGCGGTAGGCGTCGTCACCCTCGTCGCTCAGGGTGATCAAGACGGTTGACGCGTCGCTGCGGAAGAACCCA
>CAZQTQ010000488.1:0-3586 GCA_964596025.1 uncultured Rickettsiales bacterium | reverse complement strand
GCGGTCCCGTTCGTCGCCTGGAGCCCGACCCCTCAGGGCCTCGTGAACGTAGGTGGCAATGCGCTTGCGGGCTTCGGGCTCGAGCTTGTGGAACTCCAGGCCAACCCGGGTCGCGTCCTCACCTCGCCGGTAGCTGCGGACAAGACCCGCGCATTCGATGTCTCCATCCTCATCGCCAGGAAGGGCAAAACGCAGGTAGAAGACCTCGCCGAGCTCGACCTGTTCCGTGGAGTCCACCGCGGCGCCACTGGCCGAGATGTCGCGGATCCGGCTCTCGCTTTCGTTGCCGTAGAGAGTCAGTGCAAGGGGAATGTCGCAGTGGACCCGCGGGGCTATGCGCTGCTCCCGCTGGCCTCCGTCCCCTCCGTCTGCGCTGAAGTGCCTGGGTGCCAGGACCGCCATCTCTGCCTCCGCTCGTACCGAATCTCAGTATCCCCCGCTCACGGGGCAATGAACAAACCTCGTGGGGGACGAATCACCGCATCGACCTTGCACTGCACCGCAGCAAAGACGTCACAGGTACCAAAGGCAATGGCTTCCTCGACGGCCTCCTCCCGGCTGTATGTGCCGGCGGCCACCTTGGCATCAAAGACTCCCGCACCGTAGGCCCGGTCAACCCACGAGGCGGCAGTCTCCTCCGCAGGGGCATCGGAGGCCGCCACGTAGCAGTCCAGAACCTCGTTGGCGTCGTCGCGTCGGTACATGTCCTCCACGCAGCCCTGTCGGCACTGCTCCACGCTCGTCCAGGCGTTCCAGCCGCATCCGAGGACGAACTTGGTGCACACCGCCTCGCAGCGCTGCGAGGTGGGGTTGCAGGCCACAAGCGCAGCGACGACGCCGAGGGCACCCAAGAAACCGAGGGTCCGCAGAGGCCGCATCACTGCTCCGACGCCAGGACGGGGAAGGGTGCGATGCCAAGCCCGATGCCGGAGCGGGCAGAGTCGCCCTCCCCGAACACGTCGGTGAAGAAGACGTGCAGGCGCCCGTTAATGAAGAAGGCCCGCGGGCTATCCGCCAGCTCCTGGCCGGAGAAGTCCAAGGGCAGAGGGGAGTCGCTCGTCCGGGTCCATCCATTGCTGGCCGACGCGCTGCTTGCCATACCGAGTGCCTCACCTTCGGACGTGATGTAGATCAGCGACGAGCCGGGATCGTCGGTCGCAATCACGTCCCGGTAGCCGCCGTAGATCATCCAGTAGCGGTCGTCGATCTCACCGTCGCCGTAGGTAAAGACCGAAGGACTGTTCACGCCCTCGGCGTCAAACTGACTCCCCTCCATCTCTCGATGCTCCAAGGCAAGGGATTCGTCGACCTCAAAGTTGGTCCCGTCGACCGTCGAGAGGTAGGCGATGTCGTACTTCGAGGAGGCCAACCACTGGGGTGTGTTGCCGACCGAACCATCCCAGTTCACACCGGCGGCCCAGAAATGGAAGAGGCCGTCTTCGTAGAGAGCATCGCAAGACCAGACACGGCTCAGCTCGCTGCCGTCCTCGAGCGGATCCAGGGGATTGAAGAGGTCCTTGGTCCAGTAGATGCCGTCGAGGGAGGTGGCGTGACCAAAGGTCGTCCCAACGGTCGCGCTGTTCGTCCCGGTGTACCAGAGGTGGTAAACGCCGAGGTATCCGTCAAAGGCGGCGCAGGCAACGCTAGCGTCGTCACGATCAAATGCCCCCGCCGTCCCACCACGCTTGAGAACGGGGTTGTAGGGGTGGCGAATCCACTCCACCCCGTCCATGGACACTGCATAGCCCACCTCGCTCGCACTGCTCGCCTGGCCCGAGTACCACATCTGGTAGAAGGCAGCGCCGAAGATCTCCCGCTGCAAGATGTCGAAGTCTCCGACTCCACCCTGCTCCCAGGGCTGTGCCGCCTCGTCATCGGCAGAGAAGACCGGAACGCAGGTGTACTGCTCAAAGCCCTGGCTCGTCTCCTCGAAGGCACACTCGACGACGTCGTGAATATCAGCCCGGTTGGCCACCACCGCGCTGTAGTGGAACTCGCTCTCACAGGCCACAGTGCCAGCCACCCCCGCCAGCGCGAGGAGAGCCAGTCCCAGAGGGCTCAGAGCCCAGGGCGGTGTCGAAATCCTCACTTCGCATTCCCTCGGATGCGGCTGCGGGCCGCCTCGAACCGCCGCTTCTCGAGCTGGTGCACCACCAGCGCGACCGCCGCTCCGGTGAAGGAGAGCGTGGCCACTCCGACGGCAAGGTCCCGCTGGCGGTCGAAGTCCTGGGTGTGAAAGAGGGTCTCACTCATCAAGGGGTCGTCACCCATCCGCTCCGCTTCACGGTAGGCAATGTATTGAACTGCCGCCTTGGACTCGAGCAGAAAGGCGGTCCCAACAAGCCCAGCACCCAGGGTAATCCCCCCGGCGGCCGCGAGGGCCGAGGGGAGCGTAGTGCGCGGGCGACTGCGCGGCATGCCGTTGCCCCGGTAGAGAATGCGGTGATCTGGGCTGGGGCGCATCGCGTCGGCGCTCGACTCGCCCAGCAACAGAGCTTCCAAATCCCCACCCTCGTCCTCCATCGCGGCCACCGCCTCGTCCTCGGCTGCAGCCTGGTCCACCGTGCGCTGCAGGCGGGAGCAAGAGGCAGAGACCGCCTCCCGGTCGGGGCCGCCGCTCAAGGTCTCGAGCACCGCGCTACAAAACTGGAGCTTCTGCTCGACGATCCGGCGTGCATCCAAGGCGTCGTAGAAAGTGAAGAGATCAAAGGGCATCCCGGGATCGAGACCCGCGGGCGGACCCTTTTCGATTCCCTGGCGCAAGAGAGCTTGCGCCTCTTGGAGGGTGACGCGCCCGCGGTAGACCTGGACCGGCCCTTCCCAGACGCGATCCTCGCTCTCCACCACCAGGGCATGCATTCCTTCCGGCAGGCGCCGCAGCACCCACACCGCCCGCGCCACATCGCGGGCTTCCTTCAGGTCGACGGGACTCCCGCCGCGCCGAATGGCAGTGACCACGCCTTCCGGATCGAGCAAGACAAGGGCCGCCTCTTCGGTCTCGGCAATCCCCAGTTCCTTGGCCAAGACCTCGGCCGGATCGACCGCGGGAGCCACTGGGACCTCGACCACTGGGACCGCCTCGCCCGAAGGCCCGGGCTCGTCTGCCGCGGCCGAAGCCGTGCCCAACGACACCAAGAGGCCCGCTGAGAGCGTCCAGACCCGCAGGAACGAGACCACTCCCGCCCTTGGGGCGAGGGCCATTTGAGCGCAGCGGGGCCGAGACGAAGACAAAGGCATCGAGGCGAGGAAGGTAGCACGAGGACTGTCCTCCCCTCCCGGGCCTCTCGTGGCAGGCGGGCCGATCTCTGAGAGAGGCGGCTCGTCTAGAATGGGGCCGTCGTGCTCCTTCGCCCTCCGACCAACCCGTGCCGCAGCCTCGCCGCAGCCATCGCGCTTGCCGTCGCAGGAGGGGGGGCTTCCGCCTGCACGCTCCACAACGATTCCATCGACCCTCTCGTCTCTACCTCGCCTACCACCTCTTTCGTGGTCGGTCCCGACGGCAAGCCAGTTCTCATCGTCCGGGCAGGACGACTCGAAGGGCTGGAGGGGCAGGTCGTCGAACTCCCTGCCGGCCCCACGACCTTTG
>CAZQTQ010000487.1:985-3595 GCA_964596025.1 uncultured Rickettsiales bacterium | reverse complement strand
ACCCGCATGGACGAGCAGCGCGTCGATGAACTCGATGAGCAGGGCTGGAACCGCTTCATGTTGCACTACAACTTCCCGGCCTACTCGGTCGGTGAGGTGCGGCGCATGATGGGCCCCGGTCGCCGGGAGATTGGCCACGGCGCGCTCGCCGCGCGCGCGGTCCGGGGTACGGTACCCACCGAAGACTACCCCTACGTCGTCCGCATCGTTTCGGACGTCACAGAGTCCAACGGCAGCTCGTCCATGGCTTCGGTCTGCGGCGCTTCGCTCGCCATGATGGACGCTGGCGTGCCGACCTCGGGGGCTGTCGCCGGTATTGCGATGGGCCTCATCAAGGAAGGCGACCGCTACGCTGTCCTGTCGGATATCTCCGGCGATGAGGACCACCTCGGCGACATGGACTTCAAGGTCACAGGGACGAGCAAGGGCGTCACTGCCTTCCAGATGGACACCAAGATCAAGGGCATCAGCTCGGAGATCATGACCAAGGCTCTGGCCCAGGCGCGGGAGGGTCGCAGCCTCATTCTCAGCAAGATGAATGAGGTGATCTCCACGGCGCGTGAGGAGCTCAGCCCCTACGCTCCGCGAATCCACGCCTTCCAGATCAAGTCCGACAAGGTGCGTGACGTCATCGGACCCGGTGGAAAGACCATCAAGTCCATCGTCGAGCAGAGCGGTGCCCAGGTGAACGTCGATGACTCCTCCGGCAAGGCCATTGTCACCATCTCCTCTCCGGACCAGGAGGCCTGCGATCGGGCCATCAAGATGGTTCGGGAACTCACCCAAGAGGCCGAAATCGGCAAGCTCTACTTGGGTGTAGTCAAGAAGGTGGTGGACTTCGGTGCCTTCGTGGAGATCTTCACGAACACCGATGGTTTGGTTCACATCTCTGAGCTCGCTCAGGGCCGGGTCAAGACGGTCACCGATGTCGTCCAAGAAGGGGACGAGGTCCTGGTGAAGTGCATTGACGTGGACAAGTCCGGGAAGATCCGGCTGTCCCGCAGGGCCGCGCTCGGTGAGACCTTGGCCGAGGGCAATCGGCCTCAGGCCTAACGAAGAAAGGGGACAGGCGGTGGAGGACATTGCCTCCCTCAAGATCTGCCGATTGCGGCCCGACCGCGACGGGGATCTCGAGTTGCCTCGTCCCATGAGTTCGTTGGCGGCTGGCCTGGATGTCCGGGCCGCCGTTGACGCTCCTCTTGTGCTGGCTCCGGGGGAACGGGTTGCCGTTCCCACCGGGCTGGCCATGGCCGTCCCGGCTGGCTTTGAGATTCAGGTACGCCCGCGTTCTGGATTGGCGTTTCGGCACGGCATCACCGTCATCAACTCACCCGGCACGATCGACGCGGACTACCGCGGCGAGGTCAAGGTGCTGCTCGCCAACCTAGGCACCGCGGACTTTGTCGTTGATCGGGGCATGCGTGTGGCTCAGTTGGTCGTAGCGCGGGTCCCGCGGGTCGAAGTCACCGAAGTCGAGGTTTTGGAGGATACGGAGCGGGGCGCAGGGGGCTTTGGCTCCACCGGCATCCGGTCCGATTCTTCCCCTGGACCCCAGGGTTCCGAAAGGACGAGGTAAGTGCTCGAGACTCTGAGCCAAGGCTTCCGGCAGGTCCGTCTCCGACTGCAGGGCCAAGCTCGGATCTCCGAAGAGGACATCCAGGCGGCAATTCGGGACATTCGGGTCTCTCTTCTTGAGGGCGACGTGGACTACACCGTCGTCAACGGCTTCCTTGACCGGGTGCGCGAAAAGGCGCTTGGGGAGGTGGTTCAGGTCAAGGCGAAGACCAAAGCCAAGAAGATGGAGGTCACGCCCGGCGACCACTTCGTTCGGATCTGCCATGAGGAGCTGGCCGGGCTCATGGGGCCGGTCGACAACGAACTCGACTACTCCAACAAGGGTCCTACTGCGGTGATGATGGTGGGGCTGCAAGGCTCCGGCAAGACCACAACGTCCGGCAAGCTCGCTCGCTTCTTGAAGCAGAAGAAGGGCAAGAAGCCCATGCTGGTCGCGGCCGACACGTATCGGCCCGCGGCGGTACAGCAGCTCACGGTTCTGGGCCGCCAACTCGACATTCCGGTCTTCTCGCTGCGGGGAGTTCCTCCGGCCGAGCTCTGCGCTATGGCGATGCGTCAGGCTGCGAGCCTGGGCCGCGATGTCGTCCTCTTCGACACCGCCGGTCGCCTCGCCATCGACGACGCGATGATGGGCGAACTGGACGCGATTCGCGAACAGACGAACCCGCGGAATGTGTTGTTTGTCTGCGACGCCATGATCGGTCAAGACGCCGTTCGGACCGCGAAAGCCTTCCACGAGCGAATCGCTCTGACTGGGCTCGTGCTGACCAAGATGGACGGGGACGCCCGCGGCGGCGCTGCGCTCTCCATCAAGGAGGTCACGGACGTTCCGGTCAAGTACGTCGGCATGGGCGAGGAGCTGGACCGCTTGGAGGAGTTCCGGCCCGAGGGAGTCGCATCGCGCATCCTAGGCATGGGCGACGTTGTCGGCCTTATGCAGGACTTCGAAGAAGTCGTCGACGTCGAGAAGGCGGAAAAAGACGCCGAGAAGATGCTCAAGGGCGACTTCAACTTCGACGATTTCATGGAGCAGAT
>CAZQTQ010000487.1:0-975 GCA_964596025.1 uncultured Rickettsiales bacterium | reverse complement strand
ATGGGCCCCCTCCAAGAGGTCTTCGAGAAAATGCCGATGATTGGCGACATGCTTCCGGCGGGGACCAAGCTCGATGAGGGCGAATTGGTCCGGATCCAGGCCATGTGCAACTCGATGACGAACCAAGAGCGACGCAGCCCGGATGTCATCAACGACAGCCGGACCAGGCGCATCGCCCGCGGTTCGGGGCGCAGCCAGAAGGACGTCAAGGGCCTCTTGGAGCGCTTCGGCATGGCGCGGGTGATGATGCGCCAGATGGGGCAAGCAAGTGGCTTGCTCGGCAAGATGGGAGCCGGGCCGATGGGGCGCCTTCGACGCCAGGCCATGGATCCCTCCATGCTGAGCGGCTTGCAGCAGATGGCAGGGGGCCAAGGCATGCCCGGTATGCCCGGTGTCGGGCTTCGGGGCTCAGGCCGAAAGGGGACCATCGATGCGGCCAAGAAAAAGGCGCTTCGCAAAAAGGCCCGCAAGTCCCGGAAGAAGAACCGCCGCAAGTAATACGAAAAGGGCACACCAAAGAACATGGCTCCGCCGGGCAACTCCAGCCTCCAAGTCGTTCTCCCAAAGCACCTCGGCGATCTTGTCCTCGCCTTGCCGGCGCTCCGGCAGCTGGTGGAGGGCCTGCCCGATTGGACGGTTGTTCCCGTAGCGCCTACCTGGCTCCACCCCGTACTCGAAGGGCAGGGGAGCTGGATCCCGGCGAAGTCGCGCCTTGAACGGGATTCCGGTGGAGCCTCAGTGCTCTTCTCTCCGTCGTTCCGCGTCGCCCTCCAGGCCTGGTGGGCCCGGATCCCCTGCCGCATCGGCCTGCCGACCGACCACCGAGCCTGGCTGGTAGACGGGGGCCCATGGCCTGCCGGCGAGCTGAGGGCAGAGGGGCTGCCGTCCCTGCTCCCGAGGGAGCACCAATGCCAGAGTTACCTCCGGGTCGCTCAGCGTGCCGTCGAGCTCCTGGGAGGAGAGGCCCAACCCTTG
>CAZQTQ010000486.1:0-3605 GCA_964596025.1 uncultured Rickettsiales bacterium | reverse complement strand
TCTCCGGTGCCATTGTGGGGTCGGATGAGCGAGAAGCTCCACCGGGACGCATCGCCTGGCGTCCTACGGTCTCGCTCCTTCGCGCCCTGCGCCACGACGATCGCTGTGAAGCGGTTGTCCTGCGGGTGGACTCCCCCGGAGGAGACGCCTGTGCCTCCGACCTCATCTGGCGGGAGCTCCGGCGGCTCGCGGCCAAGAAGCCGGTTGTGGCTTCGATGGGTGGCTTCGCCGCCTCGGGTGGCTACTACCTCAGCATGGGCGCAGACTGGATCGTCGCCGGGCCGCAGACGGTGACGGGATCCATTGGTGTGGTAGCGGGCAAGCTCGAGCTCAGCGGACTTCTCGAAAAACTGGGCCTCAAGCGGGAGGTTCTCTCCTACGGGGCCCACACTGGCCTCCACTCGAGCTCAGTGGGACTGACCGACGGAGAAAGAGCTCGCTTCGAGGCCCTTGTCCAGGACATCTACCGGGGCTTCGTGAGCCGGGCTGCGGACTGCCGTGGACTGGACTACGACGCTCTGGATGCAGAGGCACAGGGACGGATTTGGACGGGGCAGCAGGCCCAAGAGCGGGGTCTGGTCGATGCCACCGGGACGCTGGACGACGCGCTCGCCGAGGCGGCGCGGCGCGCCCACCTAGGTCTCCAATGGGAGCCTTGGTACTACGAGCAGGCGCGAGCCGGGCTCGTAGCACGACTCCTTCGCTACAAGCAGGTGGGGTCGGCAGCTGCCAACCCGGCACAGTGGCTCGCCCAGCTGGAGGCTGAGGAGGGGCGCGACCTTCGTGCCCTGTGCCGCATGCCGTGCGACCTGCAGATTCGCTAGGTGGGGACGGGTCTAGGGATAGAACAAGGAGTTGCCCCCGGCAAAGAGGGGGTAGGCCACACGGAGGCTCGTGCCCAGGTCGACGTTGAGGGGCTCGGTCGACTCGCCGGTGGTGTCGATGATTCGGATCGGGTGCTTTGAGGACTCGGTGTCGAGTCCCGACTCTGCCCGCTCCCAGACCAAGAGGCTGGGGTTGGTGGCGTCCGAGGAGAAGTGGGCCCAGCCGACTGAGCTGTCGTTCCCGCTGTAGAGGGGGTAGGCGGAACCGTCCAGCGGCAGGCCGAAGAGGGTCATGCCCGTGCCCTCGTAGGCCTCTTCCCAGGTGGAGGCTCCAAAGACGAGCCGGTCGCCCTGGGGGGTCCATAGGGGCGCGGAACGTACGACGAGGCCGTCCATGGTCCCCGAAAACACCCCAGGCTGCGCAGAGGCGGTAAGCACGTTCCAGACCGGATCTGACGGGCTGGTGGACGCGTCTACCGCGGACCAGAGAAGCAGATCGGGCCGCGCCGTATCCATGTCTTGGCAGACAAAGGCCAGCTGTGCGCCGAAGCCCGCGGTGGGCTCCGGTGACCAGCGGGGCCAGTAGCAGTCGCCTTCCAATTGATCCCCAAGGTTGGAGATAGCAGCAGTTGCGGTCTGCACTAGGAGGATTTGGCGTCGGTTGTTCTCGTGCCCAAGGGCGGAGACAGCGAGCCACGCACCGTTGGGCGAGAGGGAGGGGTGTTCGAGCTTGGCTTCCGAGGGCTCCAACAGGGTCGTCGAGGTCCCAGTTGCGGGGTCGATTCGAAGCAGTGCTTCCAGTCCCGCCTCCGTGATGGCGCGGGCCAAGACAGCATCGTTCTCTGGAATCGTGCTGAGAAAGACGGCATCCACAAAGGGTGAAGCCAGCTCGACGGCATTCAGCCCTTCTGCGGTCTCGGGCCAGGCCTCGTCGACCGGCAAGAGCGCCAAGGATTCGCGGTCCTCGTCGTCGCGGAGCTGAAGGACCAAGGTGGTACCCGACCAGTTGAAGTGGGCCGCGACCAGCCCGGGCAGATCGGGGGAGAGCTTGAACTCTCTGCCCTCGAGCGAATAGAGGCCGACGCGACCCAAGCCTGCGACTTCATCCGTCGGGGGGCGGTTGGCCAGCACCGCGAAATGCTGCCCCTGCTTGTCGGGAACGGGATGCGGCTGGCCCTCGGTAAACAGCACGTCTCCTTCGGAGAGGAGTACGCTTTCGGCTCCGCCCAGCTCCATGGAGGTCAGGGCATCGACCTCAAAGCCGTCGGCGTCGATGAGCTCGGGGGCTACCGTGCCCTCGTAGGACACGGCGCGAACCCGGTAGATGTTGGTGGTCAGATCTAGCGGGTCGGTGCCGACGAAAAGGACTGACTGACCGGCCTCTTGCGGCGAAAAGGCTGCGTCCAGGGCCGTCGCCATCTCGCCCTCAGAGCAAGCGGCTCCCCCCAACAGAAGGCCGAGAACGGCGAGCGCAAGGGGGTACGTTGGGGCCCGGGCCGTGGCGGTGCTGGTCTTCTCTGCAGACATCACTCTCTGGCATTACCGCAAGCGCGGTGCCCGATCAACGGGCAGCTTGGTGCCCGCAAGCCCACAAGATGCGTGGACTGCGGCCGCTGTCAGGCTCAGAAGCTGGCCCCCAGCTGGGCGTAAAAGTGCCCTCCAGGGTAAGCGCCGGAGCCCAAGCCCAGACCATAGCCAATTCGGCCGGTAATGAGAGCCCCCCATCCGACGACGACATCGCCGATGAGCTCCGCCCCCACCGCGGGGCGGGTGTTGGCCCAGAAGGCTACAAAGCCGTCTGCACTTCCGTCGTAGCCGCTGTAGTCCTCGGTGAGAAAGGCCTGGCCCGCTTCGGCAAAGATCGAGAGGGCGATGCTCCGCAGCCACAGAGGTGCGGTCCACAGACCCCGCTCGATGTAGACCAACGGCAGTCGGTACTCCACTGTGCCCAAGTACAGGTGGTCTCCGCGTATCGAAGAGGTGGGGTAGCCCCGCAGAGCGTAGTAACGGTCCGGCAGGCTGACGTAGGGGTTGTCGCCGTAGGGTCCGCCGATGCGGAACGTGCGCTGCGGGACGGTGGTACCCAAGGTGGCGCCCGCGACTCCCCGGAGGGCGAGCACGTGGTTGTGCGCCCAGGGGAGGGCCCAATAGGTTCGGCCTTCGAGGGTGACGATGGCCCGGTGAAGCTCCTCGTGGTTGCCGTTGTCCAGGACCCGGTAGGCGCCGAGGTAGCTGCTCTCGATGTCGAGGCCGAGGCCGAAGTAGTGGCTGTCCTCGGGGCTGATGCTAGCCGCCACCCGGCGGAATTGGCCCGCAGCCCAACCGAAACTCAGGCCGGAGAAGCTTCCCCGGGCCGGCAGCAACGCGGGGTCGACGTCGTCCGGCAGAGGCCGCAGGGGGTTGCGAAATTCGAGCTTGTAGCGGGCACTCAGCTGATGGCGGGTTCGGACGGGAATCGAGGCTCCCACGCTGAGGCGATCCCTCCGCTCGTAGTAGCGCTCCTCCCCCCGGTAGGTGCCGGCGAAATGGGTACCGAAGACGGGCGTCGTGGGCGGGTCGCTCCGCAGCCACAAGGGGCCGTAGTCGAGGGCGATGGTGGAGAAAGCGGCCGAAAAGAGGGGTCGGAGGGCCAGGAAGCTATAGCCGGCAGACCAGCCCACGTATTGGGAGTCCGTGCGGTAGTGGATCGAGGCGCCCCAGCTGTGTTGCCCGAGGACGTCCTTCCCGCCGGTCGAGATCCCGCCCATGGCCCCGGTGTCGGTGATGAAGCCGAAGAGGCTC
>CAZQTQ010000485.1:0-3606 GCA_964596025.1 uncultured Rickettsiales bacterium | reverse complement strand
CCGGATCCCCGACGCGTACGACCAGTGTCCCTCCGAGCGCGAGGATCTGGACAGTTTCGAGGACGACGACGGCTGCCCCGACCCCGACAACGACAAGGACGGCATCCCCGATCACCTCGACGGCTGTCCAAACCTCGCCGAAGATCTGGATGGCTTCGACGATCTTGGCGGCTGCCCCGATCCCGACAACGACGGCGACGGCCTGCTGGACATCGAGGACCAGTGTCCGAATGAGCCGGAGAGCTGGAACTCCCGAAACGACGACGACGGCTGTCCCGAGTAGGCGTCTTGAGCCCCCCGGCCGAGCAGGTCGCTCGGCCTCCGCCTGCAGCAATCCAACCCGACGCCCTATACTGATCACGAGGGGCCCAGAATCCTCTGGCGACCCCCCGGGCAGGAGGCCTTGGCATCGCTGCAACGCGCCGAGGACGCACTGGTACGGCCACTGAGGGGCTCCTGCTGGTCGTCTGCGCCGCAGTCCACGGCGCACTCGCCCTACGCCTGGCCCAGACCGTCCCCGACCCCCAGTACTTCCTCTCCCAGGCCCCCCTCGCCGAAATCCTCCCCTCCACTGCGTTGGAGGGCATGGCGCAAACCGGCGTCCTCACCGTAGCCGGCCTGCGCTGGGCACTCCTGACGGCGGCCTCTCTCCTCCTTCTCCCGGCCCTGACCGACGCCTTGGGCCGGCGGCGCGGCTGGCAGGTCTTGGCCACCGGCCAGCTCCTCGCTGGCGGGACCCTACTGTGTGCCTTGCCGGGTAGCGGCGCCCTCCTTTCGTCGCTGATCACCGCAGCCCTTGGCTTGTCCTACCTCGGCTGGCGGAGCCACAATCCCCTGGTCTGGGTCCTCGTGGGTTTGAGTTCGGGCCTAGCCGCCCTGGCTGACCCCTCGGCCCTAGCCTTCCCGCTGGTGCTGTCGCTTCTCGGCTGGAAGGACGTCCTGGCCACTATGGGCCGGGGGCGACGGGCATCCCTCGGCTACCTGGCTCCCCTGGGTCTCGGGCTGCTCGTTGGCTTGTTGCCGGAGTTGTTGGGACTCCTCCCCAGCACTGCAGTGCCGGCTGAACCCACCGTCGCACAACCGGAGCTTCCCGGCCCGATCTTCGGGCGCGCCGTCCTGGCCCACGCCCTCCAACTCTGCCTCCTCACCTTTGGGGCTCCGCTCTTGCTCTGCGCCCTACTTCTGGGCAAGCGATTGCGGCCGAGCCCACGCCTGGGCTCGGCCCATCGTCGGACCTTGGCCGCCCTGGGAGGAGCGCTGGCCGGCCCCCTGATCTCGGCCGCTGTCCTCGCCTCCCGCGAAGCCGTCTTGCACCCCGAGCAAGACCCGGCCGACCTCTTCCCCAGCCTGCTCGAACCCTACGTCCTCCCCACCCTTCTTCTGGCCTTGGCGGGGGCCGGCGCCTGGACCCGCCACCGGAGCATCGATGGCCTGAGTTGGCGGTCCCGCCTCCAGTCCCTCTTTCCATGGCTTCCGCTCTGGGGCCTGCTCGCACTCGCCGTCGGCCCCCTTGCCCAGTGGACGGGCTGGAGCCTGCCGCCGGTCGAGTTCCTGACCACCCACTTTGCCGACCCGATCCAGGCGTGGTTCGTCGCCGGGATAGCGGTGGTGGTTCTCGCAATCTGCGCCTCTGCCTTTGCCAAGCGGCGCCTCGCAGGACCCGGCACGGTTGCGGCTGCCGCAACCCTGAGTTGGCTCCTCGCCCTACCCTCTGTGGGCGCTGCCGTGTTCTGGGGGGAACTGCCATTGAACCCATCGACAGGACTGAGCTCCAGCAGCCCCTACGACGACCCCAAGCTGATGCTCCACGACACCCTCCCACCTCAGGCGGTGCGTCGCGAGGGCCCCCTCCCATCCGCCGATCTCGAGGGCCAGGCAGGCGCCCCCACTGGGACGGACATGGAAAATGACGCCGCGGCGGCAGAGAGGACGCAGGTTCCCGGAACGACCGAAGAAGGGCTCACGGCAGAGGCAGGGGAAGTAGGAACGGAAGGGACAGCCGACGTGGTACTCGATGAGCCAGACGGCGTCGAGATCATCGAGGGAATGGAGGGGCTTGAGGGCTTCGAGGACTTCGTGGGCGGCGAGGGAGACCCCACAGGAGCCCAGGAAGAGGGGGACCTGAACGCCGAGACCTTGGAAGACGAAACGACAGCCTTGGAGGCCCTCGATGAGCCACAGACCGAGTCCGAGGCCGTGGCCCTCCTGGATGGCGGCCGCGAAGCACTTCCCCCGGCAGGGGGCCCCGCAGATGCCCCACCAAGCGGGCCTGAGGTCGCCCTCAGCATCCCCCGGCTGGAGGAGGCAGCAGGCCAAGGGCTGTGGCTGGTCGTACGCAAGTCCGAGCGTCGTATCGATGTCGTCTCACCGCCGGAACCCGATGGCGAGGTGGTCGCGACCTTCGAGGTCAACTTGGGCTTCGCTCCGGAGGGCGACAAGGTCCGCCAAGGCGATGGCAAGACACCCGAAGGCGAGTTCCAAGTAACAGCCCGGCATCCGGAGTCCCGTTTCTACCGCGCCTTCCTCCTGTCTTACCCCGCCGAGGAGGACATAGAGCGGGGTCTGCAGGACGGACTGATCACCAGTCGCCAGGCGGATCGCCTCTTGGGAGCACACGTCCGCGGTGAGACCCCGCCCTTCGACACCCCGCTGGGCGGCCTCATCGAGATCCACGGGATGCGCATAGAGGGCCAGCCCACCCGCGGCTGCGTCGCCATCTCCAACCGAGAGATTGACGCCCTGTGGCCCCACGTTCGGCCCGGAACCCGAGTCACAATTCTCCCCTGAGAGACCGAAGCTCGCCGGTCGCGGGTGGAGCCGGCCCCGCTGCACTGTGCTTCAGTTGGCCGACGCGTCCTTGAGGGCCGTCAAAACGCTGTCCGAAGTGATGATCTCCCCTAGGGGGAGCGTCTCCCGGCTGCGGTCACCGGGGATCACCAGATAGAAGGGCACACCTGCTTTGCCGTAGCGGCGCAGCCACTTGGTGATGGTCTCATCCTTGCGCGTCCAGTCCGCCTTCAGCGGGATGACCCCCAAGTCCGCCATGCCACGGCGGACCGCCTCCGACGCCAAGACGCCCTTCTCGTTGACCTTGCAGGTGAGGCACCAGTCAGCGGTGAAGTCCACAAAGACCGTGGTCCCGGCGAGGGCGTCAATACGCTCTTCGGAGAAAGGCTGCCAAGGCATGGACTCGCTGAAATCAAGATCCGTCGTTAGCTCGCTACCCCCCGCACCTTCGGAGGCCGCCATCTCCAGGTTCAGGAAGACCTTGCCGCCCCCAGCTGCCACCAACACCGCGATGCAGAGGACCCCCAGTTGTCTCGCTGGTGTCTCGGTCATCCCCCCCCAGCGCCCCTGAATCCAGGCCCCGAGCGAGACGAAGAGCAAGAAAGCGAGGAAACCCATACCTCCGTCGGCCCCAACCTGCCCCATCAAGACATCGACCAGCCAGAGCGCGGTGGCGATGAGGGTGAAGGCCATCAGGTGCTTGAAGGTCTCCATCCAGGCACCCGGCTTCGGCAAGAAGCGGAAGAGGGCGGGGACAACGGCGACGATGAGAAAGGGGAAGGCCAAGCCGAAGCCCGCCACCCCGAAAAAGAGGAGGAT
>CAZQTQ010000484.1:0-3606 GCA_964596025.1 uncultured Rickettsiales bacterium | reverse complement strand
GGTGTCGTTGCAGATCTCGGGCTGCGGACAGTTGGTGTCGCCGTAGCAGTCGATGGAACGACGGCGTGCCTACCGACGGTCGAGACAGACTGCAGCAACAACCTCGACGACGACTTCGATGGTGACTACGACTGCGCCGACAGCGACTGTGCAACTGCAGCCAACTGCATTACGGGCGGGGAGACGAACTGCGCCGACGGTCTCGATGACGACGCAGACGGTCTGATCGACTGCGACGATCCCGACTGCGTCCTCGACCCCAACTGCAACGTCTTCCTCTTCGAGTCGAACTGCGCCAATGCGGTAGATGACGACTTCGACGGAGACGTCGACTGCGACGACAGCGACTGCAGCCTCCACCCGACCTGCAACTTCCCTCCGGAATCGGCCTGTGCCAATGGCATCGATGACGACGCCGACGGCTACACCGACTGCAACGATCCCGACTGCGTCACAGACCCCAACTGCGCCACGGGTGAGACCCTGTGCGCCGACGGCCTGGACGACGACGGAGACGGAGACATCGACTGCGACGACAACGACTGCGCCACCGACGTCAACTGCATCACCACCGGCATCTGTGCACCGATCGGAAACCTTGAGTGCGGCGACGTCGTCAACGGCTCGAACGACATGAGCGGCAGCACCAACCTCGTAAACGTCTACTGCAGCTACCACATCGGCGGCTGGACCGGCCCCGAGGTCTCCTGGGTCTTCACCCCTGATGCCGACGGTCTGGTCGAGGTCACCCTGAGCGAGCTGACGGCGGACCTGGACATTCAGGCCTCCAACCAGGCCGATGGCTGCGATCCAGAGGACTGTGAGGCCAGCGGCTGGAATCCGCCGCCGCAAGACGAGTTCATGGACTGGCAGGCCCAGGCTGGAACGCCTTACTACATCATCATCGACGGCTGGCAGGGCGCGATCTCGGAGTTCACGATGACCGTCGAGTGCACGCCGGACGAAGAGGTGTCCTGCTCCAACGGCATCGACGACGACTTCGATGGGGACACCGACTGCAGCGATATCGACTGCCTTGGCGACCCGTCCTGCCCCGAGCTCGACTGCACCGACGGCATCGACAACGATGCCGACGCACAGATCGACTGCAGCGATCCGGACTGCTACGTCACGCCGACCTGCCTCCCTGAGCTGAACTGTGTAGACGGCCTAGACGACGATCTCGACGGCGACACCGACTGCGACGACAGCGACTGCGCCGGGGCTCCGGCCTGTCTCCCGGAGCTGGACTGCAGCGACGGACTGGACAACGACGGCGACACCGACATCGACTGCGACGATTCGGACTGCGTCGACGCCGGTGCCTGCGGCGAGTGCCAGCCGGTCGACGCCGAGCTGGGCTGCGGAGACGTCCACACCGGCACGACAGCTGGAGCAACGAACCAGATCGAGACCTACTGCACTAGCGGCTCCGGATACGACGGCAACGAGCGCTACTTCTCAGTCGTCTCTCCAACGGCTCAGAACATGACACTGAGCCTCTTCGCACTGTCTACGAACCTGGATGTCGGCGGACTTCTGAGCGATCCCGGTGGCGACGGATGTACGCCTTCGAACTGCGTCGGATGGAGCACCAACACCGGTTCGGCCAGCGAGGAGGTCACCTTCCCCGTCGGCGCGAACTCGGAAACCTTCGTGGTCGTCGACAGCGTTTCTGGCCAGGAGGGCAGCTTTGCCCTGGCTGTCGTCTGTACTCCAGCCGGAAATCCGGAGATCTGCGACGATGGGCTGGACAACGACCTTGACGGCGACGAGGACTGTTTCGACCCCGACTGCTCCGCATTCCCGGGTTGCTCGACAGAGACGGTCTGTGACGACGGATTCGACAACGATGCTGACGGCCTGGCGGACTGCAACGACTCCGACTGCGAGGGAGAACCCGGCTGCCCCGAGGTCATCTTCTCGTCCGTGGACGACGATCCGGCGGACTTTGTGGTGGTTGACGACGGTTCGCACAGCTCCAACACCGATTGGGAGATTGGGGTACCCAACACCGCCACCCAAGGTGGAGCGGGACCCAGTTCCCCCTACAACGGCTCGACCTCGTGGTGCACCGGCTGCTCCAACCAGGTCGTGTCCGGAGGCCGCTTCCAGCAGTGGATCACCGCCCAGCCGCAGATCTTCGATCTCGGCAGCTATACCTCCGGCACCTTGGTGCTGAGTTGGTACCACTGGCAGGAATCCCCCACGTGGCCCAACATCGACCTGGCCCGAGTCGACGCCAGCAGCGACGGCGGCAACACCACCGTGGAGGTCTGGGGCCCGGCTCCGTCAGACACCGGGGGCTGGGACTACGTCGAGGTCGACCTCACCGGCTACCTAGGCGGAGATCTGACCTTCGCTTTCCACTACGACAGCCTCTTTGGCTTCTGGGGCGGACAGACCAACGCGGATGGCTGGTACATCGACGACGTCCAGCTCATTTGGTACCCCTAGCCACTCCATCCACGTAGCTCCTGAGGGCTTCGAAGGGCAGGGTGCGCGCTGCGATCTTGGTCCAGAGCGACTCGGCCTCTTCTTGGACGGCTTCCGGTGGGATCGGAATCTGCAGACTGCGCAGTTCCCCGAAGCTGAGGTTGGGAGTTCCCACTCCATTGAGAAGGCGGTCGATCTGGCTCCAACCCAGGGGCCCACGCAACACCCCTAGGACCCAGGCGCTACTCAGCCCACGCAGGGCCAACCGATCGGTAAAGCAGTCCACAACGGCAGCCTGCCCCTCGGCGCCGTCCCAGCGCGTCATCCGGTTTTGGCCCAAGGTTCCCCGGCCGCAGCGGGGCACAACGAGATCGCCCGGCTGGAGCCGATAGCGGGGCCGGTCAAAGGGAGCTCCAGGACGGATCCGGGGGCAAGCTTCTGGATTCACTCCCCAGTCCGCCACGGCCCGCTGGGTTACATACAGCGTCCCTTGGGGGTCAGGCTCGGGCCGAAGACCCACTCGAATCGCGCCGTAGCAGAGCTCATGAACAAAATCTCCCAGCGGCCGAAGCGACAGCCGGCAGCCAGCTGCCGTCTCGCCCCAACCGGGAGCGTGGTAACGCGGGTCCCAGCGCCCGGCGTCCAGCAGGGTAGACAGCGAAACCGTCCAGCCGACTGCCTTCTGGAGCGAAGTCCCGTCCGAGCCTAGCTCCCAGCGACGTATCTGCACCTGCGGATCGGCCTGGCCCTCAGAAGCCCTGGCCAGAGGTTCCGCGCGCCGAAGGGCCCAGAGAAAGGTCGTGCGCGCCCGGGTTCCCGTGCCCGCAAAGGTGGAACCAGGCAGGTCGATGAGGGCGAGAATCTGCACCTGGCGGAGGAGCCATGCACGTGCTGGCGCTTCCCGCCGGTTGGAGAAGAAGCTCTGGGGTAGGAGGATGCCGACCACTCCGCCCGGCCGCACCAAGCGCACGAAACGCTCCACGAAGAGGGTGGCAACGGGAAAACGAGAGAATCGAGGAAGTGCGGCCTCGTCGAAGCACTCGGGTCGCCCCTCCACATCGGCCCGCCAGATGCCGAACTGCTTCGCTAGCCCCCGCTGATCAGCTGCGCTGCGATCCCGCAGGCCCCGCCCGCCGTAGGGCGGATTGCCCAGCGCTGCGTCAAAGGAGC
>CAZQTQ010000483.1:0-3611 GCA_964596025.1 uncultured Rickettsiales bacterium | reverse complement strand
AGTGGGCACACTCCAGGTTGCAGCGGGCCGTCAGGTTCCAGGCGACAACATGTGGGAGCGCCTCTACCGCGGACTCGCGTGAGGCCCCAGATCGCTGGGAAGCACCAGACGTCGGCGCAAAGTCGTCGAGTTCAGAGGGTGTCTGCATGGCGTTCATCGTGCCCCGAAAGGGCGGCCGACTATGGCAGGGCCCGCCCATCGCTTCAAGCACGACCACCGCACTGCGAGGCCCCCGCAACCCCGCGTTGACGGCCCCCCATACGCGTGGCATCCTCCGCCAAAATCACGCGCAGGAGCGTTTCTTCCATGTTCAGCACCATCTACGTTCCCGTAGACAACTCCGACCACAGCAACGCCTCCATCGCTCTGGCGATGCAGTTCGGCAAGTACTTCGGCTCCAAACTCGTTGGCAGCCATGTCTACGCGGCCAAGTTGCACGACATCCGCTTCAAGCAGATGGAGTTCACCCTCCCCGATGAGTACAAGGAGGACACTGAGCTCGAGAAGCAGCGGAAGATCCACGACAGCCTGATTACCCGAGGCCTGCACCTGATCTCCGACTCCTACATGGACGGGATGGACGAAGACACCGCCAAGTCCGGCCTGGAGCTGCAGCGCAAGCACTTCGACGGCAAGAACTTTGTAGCCCTGGTCGACGACATCAACGACAACGACTACGACCTCGTCATCCTCGGAGCCCTGGGACAGGGCGCGGTGAAAGAGAGCGTGGTCGGTTCGGTGACCGAGCGGGTCCTGCGCCGCACTCACAGCACCACACTTGTGGTCCGCGACCCCGAGACCGCCTGCCCCAGCTTCAAGGGAAAGGTGCTGGTGACCATTGACGGCTCGCCGGACAGCTACGGTGCGCTGAAGGTCGCCTGCCGACTGGCCCGCGCCTCCCGCCGCGAGGTCGAGGTCCTGGCCATCCACAACCCCGTCTACGACGAACGGGAGCTGCTCGAAGCCCACCTCGAGTTGGCCCAGCAAGTGGTGATGAACCACCACGATCTGGGGGCCACGACCACGCTGCTGGAAGGAGTACCGCTAGAGACGCTCCTTGACTACGTCGGCGAGACCAAGCCCTGGCTGGTGTCGGTCGGCCGCAGCGGCATCGATAGCCCCGCCGGTTCCACCGGGCTCGGCAGCACAGCCGAGCGCCTAGTGCGCCACAGCAAAGCCAACGTGCTGGTCGGCCAGGCACCCGAGCCGGTCGCCGAGGCCGCGGTCACCGAAGCGGTCAAGAAGGCCATCGCCGCCGCCCTGTAGATCTCAAGAAACAAACGAGGGCAAGGCCTTCGCTTTGGGCGGGGGCCTTGTTCGTTCTGGTGCACCAGAGGGGCTCGATAGGGCTCCCATGAGGCCACTGAGCATCAAGGGCGCAGGCCACAGAGCCCATCGGGCTCACTACGGCTCTCCCCGCCCGTAGCGAAGGCCCGTGATCTCCAAGTAGATTGTCCGGTCCCCTACCCGAGCCCTCGCCTCATCGCCCACTCCCTTGCCCAGCAGCGCACGTCCGACCGGAGACTGCACACTGATCCGACCGCGCTTGGGCTCACTCTCCTCCTTGTCGACGAGCCGGTAGGTCTTCTCCACACCGTCCCCGTCCTCAACCGTCACCACCGCACCAAACTTCACGACGTCAAAGTCAATCTGCTCGCCCAGGTCGACCGGGACCACATCCTTGATCTTGCGTCGTAGATGACGCAGCCGGCTGTCGATATGTCGCAGCCGCTTCTTGCCGTAGATGTAAGCGGCGTTCTCCGAACGATCCCCGAGGTCGGCCGCATCGGATACTTCGCGAACGACCTCTGGCCGCTCGACCCTCCACAAGCGGTCGATCTCGTCCTGGATGGCTTGCACACCTTCTAGGGTCATGGGGCGGGGCATCGTCTCACTCAGCATACGTGGAGGAACCAGGTGTCGATCTCCCGTTGCGAAGCGACTGCTTCGCCGGCAGGCTAGGGGCCCACTGCGTCCCCAGCGCCACTGCCCTGGAGCCCTCTATGAATCACTCCGAAGCCGACCCCATCCCCACAGCCCACAGAGCCGCTGGCTTAGGACTCGCCTGCATCCTCGGCTTGGTCGCGGGCTGCACCGAGGAAGAGCCCACCATCGAGGCCGAGGGCGAGGCTCCCGTCGCTGATCTGGTTGAACCGACGCTTCTCGAGGTCGACCACTGGCTCGTGGGCTTCCTCGACGACCTCGGAAGCGACGTGGTCGGCTCCGCGATTCGGGACGGCGACTTCGAAAAGCCTTCCGAGGGCTACGACGAAAACGACACACACTGGCTGGAGATGGACGTCGGAGACAATGGGGGGATCGGCTCGTACACGACCTCCTACTACTACGTCGTTCCCGATCTAGACGACGAACTGAACGCAGGCGACCGCATCATTGCCCGCACCGCTGCAAGCTACGGCACCTGGATCGGCAGCCAGAAGCAGCCCGGCTACTTCTATACCGACCGAAAGCACCGCATCCCCTTTGTCGCCGACGAAGATGGCGCCGTCATCGCAGCCCAAGCCATGGGCTACCGGAATGCGGAGATGGAGCTCTGGTCCACGCCGGACGAACTCTGGATGAATCCAAGCGACCTAAGCAAGCCCGACCTGCCGGCTGGCGAGACCGGCGAGCACTGGATGGGCATCCCTGTCCTCAACCTCACCGACAACGCCCTCCCAAATACGATCGTGCGGGTGATCGAGAACGACCACTTTGAGCAGACCGAGACCGCCGTCTCCGCCCTGCCGCCTGCCGCCACTACGCAAGTGCCGGCCCTCTTACGCCTCAAGCAAGCGCCGACCGACACCGAGACGCCGGTCACCGTGACCGTGCGGTTGGTGGCCCAAGGGCTGGAGTACAGCTACCAGCGAGACTTCGAGCTGGAGGTCATCGACCCCGACGTAGGCCGATGGGCCACCTTCCGCTCCCCAGTAGACGGCTCCGTCCAGAACTTCGGTCTCAGACGCCCCTTGAATTTCGACCCGGAACGCGACTACGCCTTAGTCCTTAGCTTGCACGGAGCTGGCGTTCAGGCCCGCGGCCAGGCCCGAGCGTACGAAGCACGAGACTGGGCCTACATCGTGGCACCGACCAACCGCCACCCCTTCGGCTTCGACTGGGAGGAGTGGGGCCGCTTCAACGCCCTAGCCACGCTGGACCATGCTTCTGAGGCCTTCCACATCGACCCGACCCAGGTCTACCTCGTGGGGCACTCCATGGGCGGCCACGGCACCTGGCACGTGGGCGTGACCACGCCCGGTCGCTTCGCAACCTTGGGCCCCAGCGCCGGCTGGGAGAGCTTCTACACCTACAGCGGCACCTCCCGCCCCATCGGGGCCACCGCCCGAGCGCGTGCCCACTCCGACACGCTCGTGTACCTCGAGAACTTGGCCGATCGAGGTGTCTACATCATCCACGGCGACGCCGACGACAATGTCCCGGTCAGCGAAGGCCGCAACATGCACGCGGCGGTCTCGGCCATCTCGGACGACGTCGAGTACCACGAGGAGCCGGGTGCAGGGCACTGGTGGGATCTCGACGGCAAGGAGGAGGGCGCGGACTTCGACCGGATGGCCGAGCTGTACAGCGACACGGCCCGTCGCCACGGG
>CAZQTQ010000482.1:0-3627 GCA_964596025.1 uncultured Rickettsiales bacterium | reverse complement strand
CTCGACGCGAAGGTCTCCTGTCGAGAGATCTTTGGTCCAGTTGCCACCCTCAGCCGATTTTCAGACTTCGACGAGGCACTGGCGGAGGTCAACAATAGCGTCTACGGGCTCCAGGCCGGGATCTTTACGCGTGACCTCTACAAGGCCTATCGGGCCTGGGATCTCCTCCATGTTGGCGGGGTAGTCATCGGTGACATCCCGTCTTGGCGGGTGGATCACATGCCCTACGGTGGCGTAAAGGACAGCGGTTTGGGTCGAGAGGGCCTCCGCTTCGCCATGGAGGAGATGACGGAGATTCGCCTCCTCGTCATTCGGCAGCCTCCGGCGGCTTCGCAAAGAGGCTGAGCAGGGCAGGAAGCAGGAAGAGGTCGCTGCATAGGGCAGTCCAGATGCCTGCTGCTCCGACGGCCGCCATGACGACCATGGAGGGGAAGGAACTCAGCCCGTTTGCGCCGAAGCCGACGCAGAGGATGATCGAGGTGATCAGTACCGCCCGCCCGGTTCGGAGCACGCTGTGCCGGATGGCTTCCTGGTGTGGCTGCCCTCGACGCAGCTCCTCTCGGTAACGCGCCATGAGGTGCAGGGTGTCGTCCACTGCGATGCCCAGAACGACGGTGAAGACGATGGCGGGGGTGGGGTCAAGCGGCCAATCGAGGGCCCCCAGAAGCGCATAGCCGACGACCAAGGGGAGAGCGTTCGGGATGAGGCACAGAAGGGCGATCCGCAGGCTTCGAAAGAGCACCAGGATGATGATCGCGATGACGACAAAGGCCAAGGCCAGGCTGTTGCGAACGTCCTCAGTCACCTTGTTAATGCCGGAGTACGCGATCCAGGGGGTGCCGGTGACCCGAGCGGTGATGGCTTGTCCTTTCAGCTCGGCGTCCAGGTGGTCCTGGATGCGTTGGGCCACGGCGATGAAGTAGTTGCCTCCTCCGTCGACGACCCGCAACGTCATGCGTCCACGGGCCAGGTCGTTGACCTCTAAGACGCTCTGCAAGCCCGGATTGCCTTCCCCTAGCAGGAGAAGCTGGGCTACGGCTTCTCGGCTCTGGGGCAGGCCATCCTGGCCGGTGATGGCCCGGTGCAGGGTCCGCAGGTAGGTCGTTGGGCTCAGGACCACCCGCACCTCAGGCTGTCCCTCAGCCCAGGTTTCGACGCGGTCAAGAGCCTGGTGGAGGCCGGGGTCCTTGAAGACGCCCGGCGGACCCTGAAGGTCCACCTCGACGCTGATTACGCCGCCCAGTTCTCGGTCCACGATCCGGTTGGCCTCGGTGGTGGGGTGGTCTTCGGCAAGCAGCGCAGTCAAGACGTTGTCGACCACCACCTGTGATCCGAAGTAGGCACCCACGCCCAGGATCAATCCGGTGACAGCGAGGATCTTCCAGGGGTGCCCCAGGCTCAAGTCGACGCTGCCGCGGATGAGTGCACTACTCCAGTGGGTCGATTCGTCCCGGTGATGGGTTGGTAGAGGCCCCCGGGTCAGGGACAGTGCAAGAGGCACGATCAAGAGGACGGTTCCGTAGGCAAAGGCGATCCCGATGGCGGCGTAGATCCCGAAGGACTGGAGGATCGGCATGCCCGCGACCACCAGGGACAGAAAGCCGATGCCAGTGGTGGTCGAGGTGAGAAAACAGGCCGTCCCCACCTGGGTCATAGCGGTCCGAATGGCTCGTTTTCGTCGGTCGGGGCTCGGTGTTTCGCCCGGGCCGAACTCCCGGTGCAGCTCCTCGTGGAAGCGCGCGATCATGTGGATGGCGTCTGCCACTGCGATGGCGGGCAAAAGGGTGACAAGGACCTGGTTGGCCAGGCCTATCGGTTCGCCACTCCAGCCCAGCAGGCCGAAGGTCATCAAGGTGGGGATGAGGGCGGCCAACATGGGGACGAGGACACCGTGAGCCGAACGGAAGAGGAACAGGAGAAGGACGAGAATGGCCACTGCAATGGTGGGGATGGCCACCAGCTGATCGCGGAAGATCAGGTCGGCAAAGCCGGCTCGTACCGCGGGGATCCCCGCGAGAAGGGTCTCCAGCCCCTCGTTCGCGGCCAGGATCTCGATCTGGGTTCGGAGCTCGAGAACGGCAGGGCGAAGGGCCTGAATGTCGTCGCTGCCCGCCCTTAGTTCCACGATGAGCGCTGTCCTGGAGCCATCAGCGCTCAGCAGGGCCGGAACCAAGGTCGGGTGCTCGAGAAGGGTCCTACTCCACTTTGCCCACTCGGGGTCGTCGGATGGGACTTGGGGCAGGGCATCGATTAGGGGCTGGAGGTCGAGCAGACCCGGCATGGAGCCGAGAAGGGCAGCGCTTTGGGTGATGCTGCCGACCGATGCGACGGCCGGTAGCGCCTCGATGTTGCGAGCCAGGTCGTCGACGGATTCGAAGACCTTGGGTAGCAAGAGGCTCTTGCCACCGGCGCTGACCAGGACTAGCAGGTGGGAGTCGTCGGGGCCCCAGGTGTCCTTGAACTCGTGCAAGGCGACGAGTTCTTGCCCCCCTTTTCCAAAGAACGCTTCGACGCTGAAGTCGCTGCTGAGCTGGAGTATCCCGGCGCAGAAGCTAAGGACGACGCCGAGCAACAGGGCGACTGCAGCGACCCGATGCTCTAGCACCCATGTGGCGATACCGTCGATCATTGGGCTGGGTTGTAGGCTCCGTGGGTTCTTCGGCCATTCTGGGCGAGGAGGTGGCCGAGAGTGCTTAAGCTGCGCAGCAAACGATCCTACGATGAACCCAAACGAGGCGATGAACAAGCTACCGACCCGGCACCGATTTCCTGCAACCAACCCCTCCTTGCGGGTGGTGATCTTAGGGGTACTCCTGGTTGCCTCGGTTGGCTGCACCGATTCCGCAGGGACCTCCCCTGCTCTCGATGGGGGTGCAAGCGGGTCCGTTGACGCCTCAGGAGGCAATGGCAGCGGAGGGGGCGGCGACTCAGGCGACGGAACTGGCGAGGAGAATGCGGGAGACGACGGGTCGGTCTGGGGCCGGGTCCGTTCGGTCGACGGTGAGCCCATCTACGGTGCCTTCGTGGCGGCGGACGGGAGCCAGACCGCCACGGACGAAGACGGCGTATTCCGCCTGGAGCACATCTCTGCAGGAACGGTCTTACTCAAAGGGAGTCGCCCACGATTTGCCTCGACCTGGACGCGGGTAGAGGTCGTGAGCGGCGAGACGTCCTTTGTCCAGCTCTTCCTCGCGCCGCAGGCTCCAGTGCAGATCGAACAGGGGACTGATGGGGCGGGCTTTCAGTTCGACTTCGATTCGGCGTTGAGCGATGACCCCAGCCTCAATCCATGCCTGCAGACGGCGGACGGCGTGAGCGTGAGTTTCGTGAGTGGCACCTTCTCTCTTCCCGATGGGAACACAGCTACGGGACCGATCACGGCCTACGTTACGGCGCTCAATACTCCCTCCTCGATGGCAGCGGTTAGGCGTTTGTCCTGCCACCTTTGGCTGTTGGGTTGGGGCGGGGTAGCCTGTTTTTAGGCAGGGTAGGTTGCAGGGGTGTTCAGCCGGCTGCTTGGGGCGTGGACTTCTACGATGGTCGCGTGGACTGGTACGACGGCATCAACGGCGGTGTGCGTCCGGTTCGCTCCGTGGAATGATACGGCTTGGTGATTTGGTAATTTGA
>CAZQTQ010000481.1:2322-3676 GCA_964596025.1 uncultured Rickettsiales bacterium | reverse complement strand
GCCGGGATTTCCGCAGCCGATGGCGGGGGTGAGTCTTGAATCCGTCCGTCTTGCAAACGAGTCGACGACACTCTTATAATCGCGCCACTATGGCCAATTCCACTCCGAGAAACCGTCCAATCGTCTGGGCCTTGGTGACGGTTTTCGGGGGGACCTTGCTCGTCTCTTCGCTGCTCCCCGGGGCTGCACAGGCGCAGAGGAAGAAGGTCGTTTTTGGCGAAGAGGAAGAGGGTTCTGTCGTAGAAGGTTACGTTCACAAGCCCGAGGTGGGCTACATCATCACCCGGCAGGAGCTGGAAGATTTGGAGACTCTCCAACTGAAGGAGAGCTTCATTCCCAAGATTGTGAAGTCGGTGGAGAAGACCCCGTTCTAAAAAATCGTTCCCGGGACTTTCCCGAGTTCGGAATTCCCAGTAAAACAACCCGTTCGCTGAATCGGACCCCCCGTTTCGGCGGCACTCAGTAGACCACGAATTCAATTGGTTGCTCTGGAGGCTCTTAGCTCATGAACTTCGTCCTAAACTTCTTCCGCGAAGGCGGCCCGTTCATGTACGGCATCTTGTTTGTGTCGGTCATCGCGGCGGCCGTCGCGATTGAGCGAGGCTACATGATTCTGCTTCGATACAATCTGAACGGCGCAGCGTTCATGGCTCAGGTTCAGAAGCTGATCATGGCGAACAACATCGACCGGGCCATCAAGCTCTGCAACGCGGAGAGCAATGCGGCTTTGACCAAGGTGTTGAAGGCTGGCCTCACCCGCGCCAATCGGAGCCCTGAGGAAATTCAGAACGCCGTGGACGAGGCGACGCTCGAGGTCATTCCGATGCTCCAGAAGCGGACGCCCTACCTTGGCATGCTTGCCAACGTGGCAACCCTGACGGGACTGCTGGGAACGATTTCTGGTCTGGTCCTGGCCTTCCAGGCGGTCGCGACGGCGGCTCCCGAAGAGAAGCAGGCGATGCTTGCGGCCGGTATTTCTGTCGCCATGTACACCACGGCCTTTGGCCTGGTGGTCGCCATTCCGACCATGGTTGCCCACTCGATCATCACCAACCGTACGGTGAAGCTGGTGGATGAGATTGACCAGTACAGCGTCAAGCTGATCAACCTGTTGACCGCCCGTCAGCGCGGGTCCCTTGAGAAGGATGGTGCGGCCGAGGCCTAGGTCCTCGACCCGAACTTGTTTTTTCGGGAACCTCTGACCCGGAAGCTTGTCTAAAGAGCCTGCTTCCGTCCACTTTTGGCAAAGGCAAAACGGAAATGGCCCGCAGTCCTTCCCAACGACGACGCGCTTCCCCCGAAGGAGAGATCGAGCTGAATCTGCTTCCGTTCATGAATCTCATGACGTTGCTGA
>CAZQTQ010000481.1:0-2312 GCA_964596025.1 uncultured Rickettsiales bacterium | reverse complement strand
TTCTCGGTGCAGTTCGTCACCCTCGCAGTCATCGACTCTTCGCTTCCCGCGATCGGTGCTCCCCAACCGTCCAAGGACAAGCCTGAGGATGAAGAGCCTCCGCTCAACCTCACCATCGGGATTACCGATGAGGGGTTCGTCATCTCAGGAAGTGCTCCGATGCTCGGATGTGGGCAGGCCGGAAAAGCGACGGAGGAGGAGAGTTGCACTCAGATCGAGCTGGTTTCCGACGGCCCATATTGTCAGGAGACGCAGTGTGGCGGAGCCGACCCGGGGTGCCGGCCGGACCCGGCGTGTCACAATTTCAAGGCACTGGCCGAGCTGGTCGTCCAACTCAAGGAGGTGGACGCCAACGGTGACGGCACGGTCGACTACGAAGAGGAACAGAACGTCATCATCGCGCCGAATCCTGACGTCAAGTACAGCGTCCTAATCGGTGTCATGGACGCTACCCGCAATTACAAGCCTGAGGGCAGTAAGACGGCTAAGGACCTTTTTCCTTACGTCGTTATTGCCGGCGGCGTGAAGTAGGCGGGGAGGAGCTAAGTCATGGGTGCGAAGAGACGAGGAACGACGGAAGACGCGAAGCTGAACATCACCTCCTTGATGGACATCATGACCATCATCCTGGTGTTCCTTCTCAAGAGTTACGGAACGGATGACATCCAAATTAAGCCGTCCGCTGACCTCCGGCTGCCTGCTTCCTCGTCGAAGAAGAAGCCGGAGCTTGCGGTCAATTCGGTGGTGTCCAAGGCCTCGATTACGGTCGACGGTGTCAAGGTAATCGATGTTTCCGGCGGCAGCGTCGACGATGCCTACAAGCGAGGAACCCTGATATCTCCATTGTTCGATGCCCTGAAGGCGGCAGCGGATGAGCAGAAGGCTATCGCTGAGCTCCGTCCCACGACCTCCTTCACTGGACGGCTCCTGCTTCAGATTGACAAGGACATCCCCTTCGCCCTCGTTCGGGAAGTGATGTACACCGCGGGTCAGGCTCAGTTCGCTGAGTTCAAGTTTGTGGTCTACGGAGCGGGGGATTAGGCCAGAGGCAAGGTCTTCCGCATGATGCGGGGCTCTGCTGGTGACCAAGACTCGAGCACTGAGAGACACAGGGCGGTCCAGACAGGCAAACTGAGGGAAGCCTACTCTCCAAAGAGGATTTGAATGGCGGCGCAGGCAGCGAAGTCGAAACGAGGAGCAGGGGGACGGCGGAGGCGACAACCGCCCGTTCGTCGTGCGCCGGAGGGCAAAATCCTCCGGATCGGCATCATCCACGGTGGCCGAATCGTGGAAGAGCAGCTGATTCCGATGGGGGACTCGGTCACCGTCGGTGAGCACCCCAGGAGTACCGTCGTCCTGTCCAGCGCGGGTCTGCCCAGCAAGAAGTTCGACCTCTTCGCGGCCAGCAAGGGCCGCAAGTACAACCTCAACTTCACGGACAAGATGCACGGGAAGGTGGCCGTGGATGGCGAGATTCGCACCCTGGCTTCCCTGGCCTCCAAGGGCCCGGCAACCAAGCGCGGCGCCTACTTCACCTTAGGTCTCAACGAGAATACCCGCGGCAAGGTCTACGTCGGCGACTACACCGTCCTCTTCCAGTTTGTCACTCCTCCGCCCCAGCCGGCGCGTCGTCGACGCGGCGACTTCCGACCCTTCCATTGGGGTGCTGTGGATTGGCTGTTCCTGGGTTTCTTGGTGGCTTCGGCTGCGGTCCATACCGCCATCGTGGTGTGGATTGAGAGCCAGCCTCCCCCCAAGGAGATGCGCCTCGAGGACATCCCGGATCGCTTCGTGCGGATCATGATGGCGGACGACGAACCCGAGCCGGTAGAAGTTGAGGAAGAGGGTGAGGAAACCGGCGAAAGTGAGGACGCTGAGGAAGTGGCCAAGGAGGAGGCTCCAGAGGAGGCTGCGGGGGGAGAAGAAGAGGAGGCTGCCCCGGTGGAGTCGGTCGAGGACCGACGAGCCCGCATCGAGGAGGAGGTGGCGCAGACTGGTCTGCTCGCCCTCATCGGTACGGCGGGCGCCAGCAGCAGCGGGGATGCTGTGGCTGACCTCTTGTCGGATACCAGCAGTCTGAGTGGCGACGTGGGTTCTGCGCTGGCCAATTCCTCAGGGATGGCCATCGGCCGGCGGGACAGCGATGGTTCGGGCCTACGGGGCGGCGGTGGTGGAGACGGCGCGGCTGGGATCGGCGACATCGGCGGAGCCGGCGGCGGCAAGGGCGGCTCGGTCGCGAAGAAGAAGACGGAACTCAAAGGCAGCGTGAAGACAGGAAGCGCTGACATCAGCTCCAGCCCCGAGGACGTCAT
>CAZQTQ010000480.1:0-3680 GCA_964596025.1 uncultured Rickettsiales bacterium | reverse complement strand
GAGGGCCGCGACACCGGCCGGAGCCGGCTGACCCTTCCAGTTCGAGTCCAGCGGCCCCTGGACCGAGACCAGGACTGGAAAGGGACCATGCCGCTCGGCGTCGCTGGCCTTGCTCAGGTACTTGGGTTCCAGACTCAAGAACGACGCACCGACTCGCGAAGTTGGGCCGGTGCTGGCGAGGTGGGTGACGCTCAGGGCCTCGTTGGCAAGTGCCGCCGTGCTGTCCAATGGTGAAGCGAAGGGGACGGCCAGGGAGCTGAGACGCCGGGTGATGGCGTGTTCTTGGTCGAGGATGTTGGCCAGGGGCACCAGGGCGGAGTTGACTTGCTGTTGCCCCTGGACCAGGCCCAAGGCCGTCTTCAGGGTGACGGGTAGGCGAATCGCACCGTTGAGGTCGCGGTCGACGATGATCTCAGGGCTGATGGACAGTCCCCAGCCCGCTGTCAGGCGCGCAAAGTCCACCGGCGCGGGACCAACCTGGCGGGTCTGCATGTTGGGAATGGCCTGAAGCGAGAAAAGCCCCAGCGATCCGCCTCGTGCGACGTGCTGATCGACGGCATAGAGGTGGGCATCCGGCCAGGTCTGGCGGCTGCCCAAGATGAGCAGTACGTCAATGTCTTCGGGCACGCCGGCATGGAGATCGACGGTTCGGAGCTCGTAGCTGTCCGTCAGTCGCTTGGCTAGGCCGTGCAAGGGGTGCCTCGCACGTTTTGCGGCGTCGGCGAGATCCGCTTCCCCGTGTCCTGTGGCTGCGCCCACGACCTTCAGTCGACCGCCGGTCTGCATGGAGCGAAGAGCCCGGGCAATGTCGTATTCCAAGCTGTGGAGGTTGTCGATGAAGGGCAAGACCTCAACGTGGTCTTTGTAGTGCAGGCTGAGCCCCAGCCAGGTGACCTGGGCCTCGAGCTTTCCCTTTGAGCGGACGCTTGTCTCGCGGGCTGAGACACCAAGCCGCCGCGCCCGGTTGCGCGCCTCGTCGTCGCCCCCCGGATCGGTCGTCGTTACGTCGAAGCCCATGGGGGCAACCGCTGCAAACTCCGAGAGCTTGTCCCGAATGGCTTGGGTATGGAACGCGAACTGCCCCGGCAGGTCTTGGCTCAAGAAGACCTCGACGGTTACTGGCGCGCTCAGGCTTTCGACGATTCCGCGGGCCGCGGGGCTCAACGTGAACTCCTGTTCGCGCGTGAGGTCGACCCGAACGAAGTGGTCCTGACTCAACAGGTTGCAGAAGATCCCCAGTAGGGCGAGAAGGACGACGGTGATCCATCCGTTCCAGATCTGTACTCCGCGAGGGTCCATGCCGGCCTCCTTCCCTAGGGCGCGAGCCTTCGGCGTCGCAGGATCTGGACGCTGAGGGCCAGAAAGACGGCGATGACGAAGCCGTAATAGAGGAGGTCGCGGCTGTCCAGGACCCCGCGCTGTATATCAAGGAAGTGGACCTCGAAGCCGAGGTAGCGGAGCACCTTGGGAACCGGTCCTGCGGGCAGCAGAGCCGCGGCCTTGTCCGTGATCCAGAAGGCGGTGCAGAACATCAGGGCGCTAAGTGCGGCCACAATCTGACTCTGGGTGAGGGTCGAGCAGAAGAGTCCGACGCTGAGGTAGGCCGCCGCCATCCACAGCATTCCGATGTAGCCGCCAAGAACCGGCCCGGGGTCGAGGTTTCCTAGCGCCATCAGGGTCAGCGGGTAGGGAAGGGTCAGACCAAAGGCCATCCCCACCACGGCAACTGCGGCCAGGAACTTGCCGATGACGATCTGCCCCTCGGTCAGCGGCAGGGTCATCAGCATCTCGATCGTGCCGGTGTTTCGTTCCTCAGCGAGGAGCCGCATTGTGACGATGGGGCACAGGATGGCCAGGAGGAGCGGTGCGAAGCCGAAGAGGCCGCGCATCGAGGCCAAGCGCGTGCCGAGCACGTCGTAGACGAAGAAGAACAAGAAGCCGAAGCACAGGAGAAAAACGCAGTGGATGATGGCGCCGAGCGGCGTATCAAAGTAGGCGCTCAGCTCACGGCGGAACACCGTCAGGATGTTGCGCATGATCCAAACCCTCCGTCACTGAACCGGACTCCGGCGAAGGGTACACCTCCGCCTCGGGTTGGCAAGCCGTGGCCCGCTCGCTCCCGCCGCCCAGGGGGGAACTGAGGGCAGCGGCGCCGACCACGCAGGACAACAGGAAGTGGGCGCAAGCGCAGTAAAGGGCGGTCTGTAGGCCTCTTTCGCGAAGGACAAAGACGAGGAAGGGACCGGCGGAGAGGAGGTAGGCGAAGAGGAAGGCCAGGACCAGCCCGGACGAGGCTGCGGCCGACTTCGAAGCAAGGAGGGCGAGAAGTAGGGAGCCCGCGAAGGCCAGAACAGACCCCAGGGCGGCCAGAGCAGCAAGCGCCGACCGGCGGTTGGCCTGTCCCGAAGAAAAGCGCCTCCCTCCGCGATTCAGGCGGAGGTACATTCGGGCCCGGTCCCAGTAGTTGGCTGCGGCGGTCGCCAGTCCGGGGAAGTGGTGGCGGCCTCGGATGCCGTCGTCGAAGATGATTCTCGCGCCTTGGGCCCGCAGGCGTTCGCTGATCTCGTAGTCTTCGACGCTACCGCCCGCGTAGCGGATGTCGAAACCTCCGATCTGCTGGAACAGCGCCCGCTCCACTGCACAGAGGGCTCCTTGCAGGTGGCTGCTCTCACCGCTTTGACTCGCGGTCCGCTCCCAGGAAAACCAGGTCCATAGGGCCTTGTAGCGGGCAAAAGCGGTGTCGTTGGCCGGCTCTACAGCGTAGCGGCCAGTGGCACAGCGAACCCGAAGGGGACCTGCGTTTTCGTTGGTGGCAAAGAGGGCGACGACTTGGTCGACGATCTGCGAGTCGGGCACGAGATCGGAGTCCAAGAACAGCAGGATGTCGCCACGGGCCTGGGCTGCTCCCGTGTTTCGCGCCGCGGCCGCTCCCCCATTGCTGCGGTGGCGAAGCACCCTTGCCCCCTGCGCGTGGGCGAGGGCGGCCGTCCCGTCGCTCGAGGCGTCGTCGACCACGAGGACCTCGTAGGAGGTGGCGGGAGCGCTCTGGTTCGCCAGCGCCTCGAGGCAGAGGCCCAGGTGTTCCGCCGCCTGGTATGCGGGGATGATGACGGAGACGAGGGGCCGTTGGGCGGTAGAAGGTGCGGGCTGGGCCACCCGGGCACTGTAGCCGGATTGGCTTGGGGATGAGCCCGTCGGGTCTCCTCGCAGTTGCCGAAGCACATCCAGGGTAGAATCCGGGGATGTTCGAGGGCCGATCATGGGCTGCATCAGGATTGTTGTGGGGCGCTGCCCTCCTCGCCGTCGCCTGTTCTCCTCTTCCATCTCCCGCCCCCTGGCTCGATGCCCCCCCCCTCGCGGAGGCGCTCCCCGTTCCAGCGGGGGCTCTGGAGGGCCCGGCTTGGGTCCTTTTTGTCGACCGCGGCGCTTTGGCCGACGATGGCATCGCCCGGGATGCGGCCCTCGCTTCGCTCGACCTCAGCCCGGAGGCTCGGAGCCGCCGCCTCCGGTACCGACGGGACGCCGACTTGGGGGGCGCTGGAGGTGAGGAGTTGCCGGACGGCGTCCTTTGGGGGGATCTTCCGCCCGATCCGGCCTATGTCGAGGTCCTGACCGGTCTGGGGCTGCGGATCCGAGGACAGAGCGGTTGGCTCAACGCCGTCTCGGTCGAGAGCCTGGGG
>CAZQTQ010000479.1:0-3687 GCA_964596025.1 uncultured Rickettsiales bacterium | reverse complement strand
ACGGCGGCTGGTGCTGCGGACAGAGAGACCCCCAGTGCTTCGGCCTGTTCTTCCAAGCGCCGGCTGGGCTTGAAGCAGAGCAGGGGCTGCCCCCGGGATGCGACAAAGCGTGCCACGTCCGGGTCTTCGAGCAGGGCTGCGGTCGTAAGACGGGCCGGCGGCGGCGCGAGGCAGGCTGGGGTTGACAGGGCAGCAAAGTGTTTGCGGTGGAGGGGGCCCCCAAAGGCTACGGCACCGGCGCAGTCAGTGGCCTGGCTCAGGCACAGCGCCATCCAGGGATCGGGCTGGCAGATCAGCGGCTTCACGAGACCGCCTCCCAACCCCAGCCGAGCAGGAGCGACCGAAGCTCCAGGTAGGTCTCGACCTGGAGCGGAGGTGAGGGGCCCTCCGCACGTAGGTCCGCCGAGTTGTCTGCATCCGAAGTCCATCGGTCCCACTGGCTCCTATGCCCCGTGATCACCGCGATTACAGGCCCGGGGCGGAGGGCTCCGCTTGCCCGGACGTCCTCGATGGCGGCCAGCACCGCCGGCCCTTCGGCGGAGGTTCGCAGACCTTCGTTCTCCATCCGGGCGGCCCACCGCTCGATGGCGGCGCTTCGAACCACTACGGCCCCACCGCCCGTGGAACGGAGCCGAGCAAGGAGGGCGTCCGCATCGGGCGGATTGCGAATGCCGAGACGTCCTGCGGGGCTCTCGAGCTCCTCAACGATCTCTGGATCGCCGGCCCGCACAATGCCTATGGATCGGCCCGACTGGACCGCCCAGAGCGAAGGCGTTGGCCCGAAGGCCCGCCGCTCGTAGCCATCCAAGAGCCCCGTCGACGACACACCTGAGGAGGCGAAGGTGAAAAGGGCTGCAGCCTCAGGGCAGGCCTCGGCCATCTCCTGGGCGAGGCTGCGGTAGCCGACCGAGGCCAGCGGGTCCTGAGTCCCCCGCAAGTTGGGCAGTCCAAAGACCCGGGCGGCATACCGCGCGAAGTTGATCGGCTTCGGTGTGCAGACGACCCGCGCGGCGCTCTCCTGGAGGCGGCGGAGTTTCGAGTCCGCAGTGTCGGGCGAGACAAAGGCCAGGAGTTCTCCCCCAACCAAGCCGCATGACGCAGCGGCCGAGATTGCGGCGTTGCCCGACGACGACAGCACAAAGCGTCGCGCTCCGGAGCGCGCATGGCGCAGCACCTGGTACAGCAGGCCTCGATCCTTGTGCGATCCGCCTGGGTTGAGGTCCTCGCGTTTCAGCAAGAGGCGCTCTACCCCAAGAGCGTTGGCCAGAGCGGGCTGGGGCTCCAGGGGCGTCCCCCCCTCGCCAAGGCCGAGGCCCCGGGTTCGGGCGAAGGCCACCGTCTCGGGGTCATCTAAGAGCGCGGCCGCAGCCCAGATGCCCCTCACTCGGCGTCGAGCCCAAGGTGGCGGCGCACCCGCTGTCGGAAGCTGGGGCCGCCTTCGATGTAGCGTGAGAAGAAGAAGGCGCAGCCCGGGGACAGCAGGACCGTGCTCCGAGGTCCTGCTATGCGCTCCGCGTGTTCGATGGCGTCGTCGAGCGAGTCCAGGCGGTCCACGGGAGTTCGTCCATCCAAGGCCGCGATGAAGGCCTCGGTGCCGCTCCCGGGCAGGGCAACGACGCGCTCAACTAAGGAGCCCGCTGCATCGGCCATGCCGTGGTAGTCCATGCCCTTGTCTTCTCCTCCGACCAACAGGATGAGGGCCTCGGAAGTTCCCTCGGCACCGAGGGCTCGAATTCCCGCCTCGGCGGCGGGTGCGGTGGTCGCCTGGATGTCGTATATCCAGCGGCGTCCGCCGTCCCGAGCCACTTCTTCCAGGCGGCCCGGGAGGGGGGCAAAGCTGGAGAGGGCGGCGTGGAGCGCGGCCGCCTCGGCGCCGAGCGCCAAGCCCACACAGAGGGCGGCCTGAAGGTTGAGGGCATTGTGGGGGCCGGGGAGGGGGAAGGCGTCCGCCGGTCCGAAGTCCAGGATCTCGGTTGCCCCCGGAGTCTGCCCTCGGAGCCGCCGTCCGTCACACCAGACGAACCCCTGGCCGGGCACCGTGCCAGGGGAGGCGCCAAACCTCCACAGCGTGGGTCCCCCCTGCTGCAGTTCTTCGGCCATCTCGACCGACACCGGATCCTGGCCCGAGAGCACGGCGTGGCCTCTTGCTCCGGTCGGCAATCGACGCTTGGCAGCTACATAGGCCTCCCAGGAGCCGTGGTCGTCGATGTGGTTGGGGGTGACGTTGGTCAAGACGGCGACGTCAGTCTCCACCCCACGATCCCGTAGGTGCCGGTTGGAGATCTCCCAGACGAGCAAGTCCTCGGTCGAGGCATCCTCGAGGCTCGAGAGACGCACCTGCTGCGCCCGGTCGTTGCCTCCCTGGAGTACTTGGGTCCAGGGCCCGGGGCACCCGGAGAGCAGGTGACGGATCAAGGCTGCAGTCGTCGACTTCCCGTTGGAACCCGTGACCCCAATGCGCGTGCCCGAGAACAGCTCCATTGCGAGGTCGATGACGCCGGCCAGCCGCGCTCCGGCGGAGACGGCATCGGGAATGGCCGGCAGGTTGCTGTCGTAGTTGAACCAATTTTGGGACGCGAAGATCACTCCGGCCGCCTCGAGCCCCTCGAGGTAGTGGCTGCCGAGCCGGAAGTCGATGGGTAGCCGAAGGACTTCCTTGACCAGGGCCTCTCGCTCTTCCTTGCACCCAGCGGGGTTGGCCTTCCGGATGGAGCGAACAAACGCGCGGGTGTCCGACGAGAAGTCGTGGGCGACGACCCCCTCCAAGCCCCATACGCCCGCGAGCTGCCGCAGAAGGGCCGTACCTTCCGCTCCAGATGCTCCGACGACGTGGATGCCGCCGGGTGCAGTGGCCGCGAGCCAGTCGGGGATGCCTCGGTTGGGCCGACCGCTCACGGTTCGTCCATCGACCACTGAACGATGCGGCGGGCGCAGACGAAGGAGTAGCGTTCCATGAAGGGGGCCAGAGGTTCTTCGGTCACCTGCCCCAGCGACATGCAGGAGTGCACGACGGAAGGCCCATCCTCCACATTCGCTGCCTTCGGTGGAAGCACGAGGGCGACGTGCATGAGCCTGCGCTCCCGTCCCCGCACAAAGACGAGATCGCCGGGAGCGATGTCCTTCCAGGCGACCCGTAGGCCAAGTCCGCGCTGGTCGCCGGTGTGCTTGGGAAGGAGGATGCCGGTGGCTTCGTAGAGGACGCTCTGGACAAAGCCGCTGCAGTCGGCCCCCTCCTCGGAGTTGCCGCCCCAGCGGTAGGGCTTGGACAGGCGGGCTCGAGCCAGCACGGCACAGAGCCCCAGGGCGTCGATTGAGGTCCCCTCCCACCGGCGTGGCTTGCGGCTCAGAGGGCCCAACTGGCCGACCTTGAGCCGCTGAATGCCGGCCCAAGGGTCGGCTACCGGAAAGGCGTGACCCTCGCTCAGACGCTCACTGTCGACCCAGCCCAAGGTGCCGTCGGGAATCTGCACCAGAGACCGCGCCCTCTCTTTGTGGTCCGCGAAGTATCGGATCCAGGCCGGTGGCTGCCACTGTGTCTGCAGATCCCCCTCAGGACTGCGGTAGATATCCACCAGCCCCTCGCTGCGCAGCGGTCGCCAGTCCTGGATCCGCCACGGGGCGTCGATGTCGGAGAGTACGAGTGGGCGGGGAGCTGTCTCTTCGCCGAGCAGGTCCGTGAGTCCGGTG
>CAZQTQ010000478.1:0-3715 GCA_964596025.1 uncultured Rickettsiales bacterium | reverse complement strand
GCGGGTCTCGCCCGGCTCATCGATGGTGGACTGTGCGCGGGTTGGTCCGGGCTCGTCGACGGTGGACTGTTTGCGGGTCGGTCCGGGCTCGTCGACGGTGGACTGTGCGCGGGTCGGTCCGGGCTCCTCTACCCTGGATTGCCGCCAGGTGCCTCCAAAGCCCTCCATCGTGTCCGGCCGGCTGTCCTCCTCGGGCTCGATCTCTACCTTGGCTACCACCTCAATCGGCGGAGGCCCATCCTCTTGACTGCGCTGATCTACGGATCGCCTTGCGCTCTTCAGTCGGTCGATGATGGCGAAGAAGGGCGCGAGTTCTTCGCGATCGGAGACCTCGAACCAGCGCTTACCGTCAGGGCTGAGGGAGTCCGTGGGTAGGACTCGTTTTTCGACGATCCAGCGTTGCAGTGTGGCGAGGTCGGCGACCTTGTAGATGCGCTCGCCTTGCCTCAGGTAGATGCGCTTGTCGGTCCGATTTGCGAAGGGGTCGTCGGCTGGCGGAGGTTCGGGCGGCTGGGGCTCTGGTTCGGGCGGTTCGGGGGCTTTCGCTTGGAAGGATGTTTCGCAGGCCGAACACTGGACGGCTGTCCCCGCCGGATCGAGCAGGGCGACCTCGACGAAGTACTCCGTCCCACACTTCGGACACACAATCCGCACGTCGCATTATCCCTTCTCGGGGCCACCATCCGCGAGCAGCAAGCTACCCAGGTCCTATCGGTTAGGGGTGGCCGCTACTTGAGGCGATGTCACTGCCCTGCAGCCTTGTCGCCTCCCCCCAACTTCTTCGCTTTGGCAAAGGCGCTCGCCGCCTTGTCCTCTTGTCCGAGCGCCTTGTGAGCTGTGCCGAGCCCCTCCCAACAGGGGCCGCAGTTTGGCGATTTTTCTACGGACTTCTGCATCATCGTCAGCGCCGAGCCGGCGTCACCTTGGTTCAATTTCTTGATGCCAGCGGTGTAATACATCTGGCCGGGGTCTCGGGTCTTGGTGCCTTCCAACCGAGCCGCCGTGCGCTGCCGAGGTGCCGAGGTGTTGGGCGCCCGGCCGGCCTGGCCAATCGGCTTGCGGTACTTCGGTTTGCTCCCCTTCTTGCTCCCCGACTCCTCCTCTGAGGGGCCGACCGATGACTCGCTGCCCTCGGTCCGGGGGACTGGCACCAGGCGTCGACGGCGGTCCTCTTCGACCAGGGGATCGTCTTCGGGGATCGGCACCTCCGTATCGATGGTGGCCCGAATCTCCTCTTGCCGTCGCTGCATCTTGGCGCGGATCTCTTCTCGGATGGCATCCCGCTCCGTTGCAGTGAGGTCTTTGGGTTGCTGGGGGGCTTCGCCTGCCTGAGCCGCGACTGCAGTGGGCTGCGTCTGGGTTTCTGGGGATTCCTCTCCGCCCAGGAAGGTGAAGGCGAGCGCCAACACCAGGACCCCGGCTAGCGCGTAGAGCCCCATCGGCTTCCGCGCCTTCTCCTCGACCGGCTTTTTCTTCTTCTTGCGTGGAGGGCTCTTCTTCGCTGCAGGAGGAGTGTAGGTTCCGGGCGGTCGCGCAGTCCCGCCCGCCGCCGAAGCAGAAGCGCTGAAGCCTCCCGTGCTGGCCTCGGCGGTCTGCAGTCCCGGGACGTCTTGGCCCTCCTTCGAGGTCGACGGCTTCGGCTTTGTGGTGACTCCGCTCTTCTCGTAGGCCTCTTTCCACACCTCGACGAAGTGCTGGTCCAGGCTCTCCAGTTCGCCGATCCGCACCCACTCTTTGGCGTTGTGGCTGATGAGGTCGTCTTCAGTGACCTTCTTGTCATCGAGGTACTTCTTTAGGGTGGCGATATCACTGAAGTCGTAGATGAGGCCGATTGCGACCTTGACCTTCCACGTCGAGATTCCGACCGAGCGGAAATCCAGGGAACCCGCGTCCAGCACCTCGTCCTGCTCAGCATCCGGCTCTTCCTGGGGTGCGGTCGTCGCTTCGTTGGACGCCTCGCTGTCGATGGCTTGGGCGCCCTCTAGCCCTCCGCTCGTGTCCATGGTTGCGACGGCCTTGCGGTCCTTCCGAGGCCCCGGAGCCACCACCCGGATCTTTCCGGTGCTGCTTGCCGACGCGACCTCATCGTCGCCCAGGACCGCAGTAAAGGCTCCAGTCACGGTATCAGTGGAGCGGGTGGCTTCAGCGATGCGCTGGCGAATGGCGTCTCGGTTGCCCCCCCCACTCTTGTCTGCGCCCTCTGGAAGCTCGCCAGCCGTGCCTTCCGAGAAGATCACAAAGATGTGCGAACACTTGGGGCACGTGATCTTGGCACCCCGCCCTTCGAGCTTCTCGCTCTTAAGGCGATAACGAGCTTTGCAACTCGGACAATTGATGACCATGTGATTCGCCGTACTGGAGCCCCTTCGGATCGCCGCATCCTAGCCCGGATCCTGGGGTGCGGGCTAGCAGCCCGGCGAATCCTTGGCCTTCTGCCAGAGTAGGTGCGAATGCGGCGCACGAAAAGGGGGAGGCGTCGCGAAAGATCTGGAGGCTCAGGGGCTGAGTAGTTCTAGATTCGCGTAGCGGACGTAGAGCTTCTTTGGGCCTTGCTGCCGGAAGAAGACTGTGGCGCGTAGGTTGTCGGGCGGCCCCTCCAAGGAGCGGATCTCGCCCTCCCCAAACCGGGGGTGCCGTACGCGGGTACCGACTACCAGCCCGGCCTCGTCGGGCTCGGGCACTACGCGCGGTTCGTCGAACTCGATGCCACCACTCGATGGATCACTGGGACCTGCTTCGCTGCCTTCGAGGGAATCGAGGCCTGCAGCCCCACCTTGCAGAGGTCCGCGAACTTGCGGCCTGCGCCCCGAAAAACGCGAGTGGAAGGCCTGCGGCTCGTCGTACTCGATGGTGGTGTCGCCGGGGACCGCCGGAAGGGAATCGGCTCTTCCACCAGGGGGTGGGCTGGTCCTGCGGACAGGATGCGGTCGAGGGACGGCGCCTTCCAGAAGCTCGGGCGGGATGTCGCGCAGAAAGCGCGACGGCTGGGTCTCTTCGTAGCCGTGGCCGCCTCGGGAAGGCCGCCTGCGGGCGCGGAGGAGGTAGAGCCGCTCCATGGCCCGGGTGATGGCCACGTAGGCCAGGCGTCGCTCCTCCTCGAGCTCCGACTGGAAGGTGGAGGCCCGGGAGTGGGGGAAGAAGCCCTCGTCCATGCCCACCACGACGACCAGGGGAAATTCCAGGCCCTTGGCAGAGTGGACCGTCATTAACGTGATGTACCCCCCTTCATTCGAGTCTTCGGGTAGGCGATCGGTGTCCGCTACCAAGGAAACTCGGTCGAGGAAGCCGCGCAGGCCTTCGGGGGGCTCGGCGTGGGCCCATTCGAGGGTGCCCCCGAGCAACTCCTGGAGGTTGGCGATGCGCTGCTCGGCCTCGAAGGTGCCTTGTTCTTCGAGCTTGGCCACCATGCCAGTGCTGTTGAGGACCTGCTCCAGGACCCGGGGAAGGGGCTCGCTCTGTGCGGTCTTGCGGAGGCGGGACATGAGGTCGCGGAACTCCCGCACCGCGCCATGAGCGCGCTTGGGCAGCTCTTCGGCCTGGACAAGCTCGTCCATGGCGCAGCCCAGGGAGGTTCCCCGGCGGGCAGCCCGGGTCGCGATTGCCGACACCGTCTTCTCGCCAATCCCGCGAGTTGGCGTATTGATGATTCGAATCAGTGAAGCCTCGTCGTCGGGGTTGTGGACCCGGTCGACGAGGTCGACCCAGCGCGACATGT
>CAZQTQ010000477.1:0-3717 GCA_964596025.1 uncultured Rickettsiales bacterium | reverse complement strand
TCCGACGTAGCCGCCGGCCGCATCGACCAACTCGTCGAGGCTCACGCCGAGCGGGAGCTCGTAGACACCGGGATGCTGGACGTGTCCGGAGACGCAGTAGAGCTTGCTTCCCGGTTCGGTCCGGCCCTGGTCCTTGAACCAAGCTCCCCCCCGAAGGACGACACTGGGGACGCACGCGAGAGTCTCGACATTGTTCATCAGGGTCGGCTTGCCCCAGAGTCCGGACTCGGTGGGGTAGGGCGGTTTCAGGCGCGGCATTCCCCGGCGACCTTCGATGGCCTCGATGAGAGCGGTCTCCTCGCCACAGATGTACGCGCCGTGGCCGAGGACGAACTCGACTTCGAGACCGTCAAGGTGACCGTCGGCCCGGGCCTCGGCGAGGGCACCCTCCAGTGCCCGGAGCGGCCCCGGGAACTCGCCGCGGATGTAGACGAAGGCTCTTTCTGCTCCCGCGACCCAGGCGGCGATGGCCATCCCTTCGAGCATCAGGTGGGGGCGGCGGAGCATCACTTCTCGGTCCTTGAAGGTGCCCGGCTCCCCCTCGTCAGCGTTGACGACGACGTAGCGGGTGGTCTGCAACTGGCTGCGCACGGCCCGCCACTTGAAGAAGGCCGGGAAGCCGGCTCCTCCCCGGCCCTGCAGACCGGAGGCCTCCAGTTCGTCGAGGATGGCCTCGGCGCCGACTTGCTTGGCCTTTGCCAGGGCGCTCCAGTTGCGGTCGTCCGCTCCGCCTAGGTTCATTGGGAGGCTCTCGTTTGGGGGCGTGATGCCGCCGCGCTCGCTGGCTGAGTTGAGCTCCAGGTTGGCGTCGATGGCCACGGGGGCGCGGTCGCACTGGCCGAGGCAGGAGACGGGCTCGACCTCGGTGCCCTCCGCCCTCAGCTCGGCGAGGAGCCGATCGCAGCCGGCCACCTTGCAGCTCAGCCCCTGACAGACGCGGATCCGGTCTCCTGGTCGCCGCAGTAGGGAGTAGAAAGTCGCAACGCCGTAGACGTCAGCCTCGGGGATGCCTGTCTGCTCCGCGACGAGGCGGGCAACGCCGGTCTTTAGCCCTCCGTGTTCCTCCAGCAGTTCGAGGACTCGGTGGCGGGTTGCTCCAGTCCGCTCCATTCAGTCTCCAGGTGGCATTCTTACAGATCGGAGCCCTCCCGGGGCCTGCGGACGGGGCACCTCGCCGATGCGCTACAGTCCTCCTCTGCTCGGGATGTGCGGGAGGGTGTCCCCCAACTTGGAGATTCCGAACAACCGGGGGTGTACGACGCGGCGAGGGGCAAGGAGCGGGATGGAGCACTCAATACGGTGACACCTCAGGCAACCAGCACTACGCCTCGGCGTGGCTCCGGCCTCTTTGCATTCGTCCTCGGCTTGGCTTGGGCCGGCTTATTGAGTGCCTGCGGGCCGCCACTGCCCAGCGTGTCCGACCACCTCTCTGGCCTAGAGCGCGCCTACTCCTTCCTCGATGAAGGAGAGATCGAGCGAGCCGATCGGCTGCTGGATGACTGCTGGATCCTGGACCCCTTCCCCGAGGAGGTCTGCCTGGATGGGCTCCCCACCTGGACCGAAGATCCGCTGGAGGAACGGTACTGGCGGTTTGTCTTCTACGCCCTCCGCCCGACCCGCCACCTGCTCTACGCTTGGAGAGAGACCGGCAATGGGGTCTACCTCGACAAGCTCCGCGCCATTCTGGGCTCCCTCGTCCTGACTCCCGCCAGCTCGAACCCCTACCTCTGGGACCCGCACACCGTCGCCTACCGGGCACTTGTGCTGACCAACATCTTCTGGAAGCTGTACCCGGCACAGGCTCTGGACCCCGCTCTAGCCCACGCGCTCCAGAATCACATTCGGGACTGCGGCAGTTACCTCGCCGATCCGGACCACTTCGAGGGCAACTACAACCACGGCCTCAACGAGGCTACGGCCCTGCTGGCCGTGGCGACCAACTTCCCTCAGCTGTTGGAGTCGGCAGCGTGGGAGGAGCTGGCGCGCTCGCGATTCGTGGATGTCTTCGAGGAGATCTTGGATGGTGATGGTGTCGAGGTCGAGCAGTCGCCCTTCTACCACCTCTATGTGTTGGCCAAGGCATGGGAACTGCGCGCCTGGACGGCATCGGGAGGGGGCGAGTCCGCCGTGGAGCAGGCGGACTTGGACGCCATGGTGCGCTATGCCCGGATTGTGGCCATGCCCGACGCCCAACTTCCCTTGGTTGGGGCGACCGGCGCGACCAGTCTGGCCAGCTATGCCCCGTCGATCCTGGACGAGATCGCCGCCGAGTACCCTCGCTTTGACTACGTCCGGAGCCGGGGCGAGTCCGGGGAGGAGCCGGATGAGCGCTTGGTTCTGTTCGAAGACTCCGGCCAGGCGGTTCTGCGCACGGGCTACGGCACCGCCGATGAATTGGCCACCCAGACCTGGGCTTGGATGGACGTAGGTCCCTACCGCTGGGGAACCAACCATTTGGACGCCCTCTCCGTTGTCCTCTACGCAGACGGGGAGCCGATGCTTCGGGATGCCGGGCTCTACTCCTACGAGCGGGATCCCGTCGCCCTCTGGTTCAAGGGGACCTCGGCCCACAACACCTTGGTAGTCGACGGCGAAGACCAGGATGCCGGTTCGGCCCAGGCGGGGACCTCCTTGGTCCACGACGAAGGCTGGCTCTACCAGTCCGGGCGCCACGGTCTCTACTCCGGGGTACAGGTCAACCGTGGCCTGTTCCTCCTGGATCGGGGCCTGGCTCTTGTGCTGGATGAGGTCCAGCGTCTTGGGGACACGAGCCCGCAGCAGGTGCAGCTTCCCTGGCATCTCTCTCCCCACCTGGAGCCTGCAGCGGCCAAGGGCGGGGTGATGGTTCGGGATGCGGCGAACGGAGTGTCTCGGCTCCGAATGGCTCTGGATGCCGAAGGACAATCCACCATCCATCTCGTGCGGGGGCGCGAAGAACCGATGCAGGGTTGGTTCACCGAGCGCTACGAGACCAGAGAGCCGGCGTGGGCTGTGGTGGTGGAGCGTGGGTTCGATGCTTCCCCTCTTCGTTTTGCCACGGCGCTGGGTACCGGCAGCTACGCAGACCGCACCCTCTCCGTCCAGCTCCTGGACGAAGGACAGGTCGAGGTTCGGTCCGGCTCCCACAGATGGAGGGTCCAGGTGAGTGCGCTCGGATCGGCGGAGGACGCTCCGCTGGTGGAGGCGCTTTGACTTCGCGGTGGCTGTGGCTCTCCCTTGGGGTCGTGCCCTTGTTGCTGACTGCGGGCTGCACGGAGGGGGAGGGAGGCCGCTTGGCGATGACCTTCGACGACGTCTTCGTCTCCCAGTGGTACGAACACCGCGGACTCTTCGAGGCGACAGGCGCGCAGGTCACCTTCTTTGTGACGGCGTGGGAAGCGCGAACAGAGGACGAGAAGGAGCAACTCGCCAGTCTCCAGGCCGAGGGGCACGAGATTGCTTGCCACGGACTTACCCATGAAGATCCGGCGGCCTACGCAGAAGAGAGCTCCGTTCAGCAGTACGTAGCCGACGAGATCGAGCCGGCTATCGCGCTCATGCAAGCCGATGGCTTCGAGCCCCACTCCTTCTCCTATCCTTGGGGAGGACGGACCGCTGAGCTTGATGAGGCTCTAGGAGGCCACTTTTCTGTCCTGCGTCAATCGGGGAGGACTGGCGACCCCGAGGGCATCGTGCATGCCGCGTACTCCGGGGCCGCGCTGGCCGCAGGAAGGGTGG
>CAZQTQ010000476.1:0-3717 GCA_964596025.1 uncultured Rickettsiales bacterium | reverse complement strand
CAACGGCTTGGTCGATGCTGTTGACCGCCCAGAGGTGAAAGCTCCCCTCCTCCACCACGGCTACGACCTCTTCGCTGAGCTGCAGGTCCTTGGCGCTGGTCCGCGGAAAAAGCACCCCCTGCGTCTTGGTGATGCCCCGGTCCTTGCAGCTGGCCCACCACCCCTCGATCTTCCGATTCAAGCTCCCGACGGGAAGCACCTCCCCCCGCTGATTGATGGCGCCGGTCACGGCAAGGTCCTGACGGCAGGGAAGGCCCGAAAGCTCACTGATTAAGGCGATGGCTTCTGCAAGGGTTGCGGAGTCTCCGTCCACCTTCCCGTAGCTCTGCTCAAATGCGAGGGTGATGCCTACCCCTAGGGGGGCATGACGGGCGAACTTGCCACGCAGGAAGCCATTGAGGAGGAAGATGCCCTTGTCGTAAGAGCGACCGGAGTACTTTGCCTCGCGTTCTACGTTGATCAGCCCTTCTCGGCCGAGGAAGGCGCGCGCCGTGATTCGGCCGGGCATCGCGTAGGCGGCGAGGCCCATGCCATAGACCATCAAGCCGTTTACCACCCCCTGAAGCCCTCCTTCGGTCTCCAACAGGAGTTGGCGCAGCCGGACCCGCCGCCGGTGGCGTTGCTCGGGGGCCCCCAGTCGGAGGCGACGGGCTCTGGCTGCTGCCTGCAGGCTGCTCTTCTGGAGGGGAGCCTCGGGTTGCTCGTCGCGGCCTTCCTCGAGCAGTGCCTCGAGTTCGCGGAGATCAACGGCGAGGCGTTGTCGCCGTGGCGCCAACCGACTGGCCTCCTCGACCAGCCAGGCCAGGGCGCCCGAGTTCGCTTCCCCAAGCCCTTCCTGAGCCAGAGTTCTCCGGAGCCTCCCTACCACCCAACCGGCTCCCTGCCGGGTCCGAGGCAGATCCATCTGCATCACGATGCGTCGAGGGAAGAGGCTAGTGACCCGTCGGTCGGCTTCGGCCAGCTTCTTGAAGGTCGCCTCAGGCCCCACCAGGATCAGGGAGACAGCGGCGGGGTCGGAATCGACGGGGAACGGCGGAGTCGCTTCCTCTCCCTCCTCTCTGTCGGGGGCCCCCCGCCGGATTCGTCCCCGAGCAATGGACTCCCGTAGGGCAGCCCATGTGCCTTCTTCTGCCACCAGGTCCTCGGTTTCGACGACGAGAAAACCCTGGTGGCAGCCCGAGAGCAGCCCCGGTCCACCCTCGCCGCGCAAGAGCGCCGCGGTGATGGCATGACCGACACGCACCGGCCGGTCCTCCGTGCGACGCGCGCGCAGGAAGGCCCCGATGGCCTCGATGTAGCCAGGCTGGTCCGGAGTGGAGAGGAGGAGGTGGCGGGGGCGGTCAGGCCGGGCCCGTGCCAAGAGGAGCTCCAGCCCATTTACGGCTGCCTCCTGACCCCAGAGCAGGGCCGGTAGCTGTTCGGGAGGTGCGGACTCGCGGATCCATCGGGTGGGACACCGCCAACGCAAGTCCTCGCCGCGGACCTTCCACATGGAGGACACCGGAGGCCTAGCGGGCAAAGTCGTAGGTCACTCGCGCAACCTCGCCTCGTCTAATGACGACATTGTCGGTCTGATCGATCTCCTGCCGCTCGTTCAGTAGGCGGATGTTGTACTTCCCGGCCGGCAGGGCGAATTGGTCCAGGGGCGTTGTTCCGATGTACTCGCCATCGACAAGGACCTTGGCCCAACCCGGACTCACGACCACGCTGAGGTGGCCCAAGGGTCCGTCCTCCTTGACCTCGAGCTTGCGCTGCAGGAGCCGTTTCTCGCCCTGGGCTGGCGACTTCGCAACCGCCGCCGCGGGCTCGAAGCCCTTCTTCCGGAACTCGACGCGGTAGGTCTGGAAGCTCTTCGGCGCCCTCCATACCATCGGGGTCACCCCGACCCGTGCGCCTGAAACGAAGACCTCGGCGCCGGCCGGGAAGCTCTTGAATTCGAGGAGGCTGCCCGTGGCCTCCAGCGCCCCACTTCCTCGTCCGCCGTCGGATCTGGGGGAGGAGTTCGTCGATTCTGCCGCAGCTTGGCCGCCTCCGGCGGAAGCAGCGGATCGGAAGTCCTCCTCCGGCTCCCCAGCAGCAGCCTCCGTTTCCGGGCTGGCTTCTTCCTCCGTCGAGGCTTCTGCATACCGACCGGCGATGTCCTCCAGCTCGAAAAGGTCCTCCTCCTCCAAGACGAAGGCAGCCCTGTAGCGTTGGCCCTCGGTGAGTTCCACAACCCGGGATTGTGTCTCGAAGCCGGGGGCGCTCACTTCGATCCGGTGGGGTTTGCCCGGGCTAAGCGGGACACTCCCGGAACCGATTGGGGTTCCATCGACTGTGATCCTCACGTCCTCCACCCCAGGCGGACCGACCGTCGTGGCCAGGAATCCGCGTTCTTCGAGCGGCTCGGGGAAGAGCAGAGGTCGGACCAAGATTCCCAGCAGAACTGTCAGAAAGAAAATCACGAAGAGGCCGCCAACGACGAGCCCGTTGATCGTCCGCTGCCGCCGCTGCCGCACCGTCTTTGTCGTGGGTCGTCTCCGTACCCGCCGCCCCTCAGCGGACGGAACGGGGCCCTGGACCGGACTCCGGACTGGGGCGGCTGACGACGGTGCTTGGTTGGGCCCGTAGTGGAGGTTGGCTGCTATCTCCGTCCCTCGCTCCAGCCGTTCTCGTTCGCGCCGGATGTCCTCGCCAAAGCGCTCCCGCAAGTAGGTCGATACATGCGGGGTGAGACGGTCGGGCGTGTTGGGCAGGAGGTAGTCCTCCAGCGAATGCTGCATTTCGGACGCGTTCTGGTAGCGATCCTGCGGGTAGAGCTGGAGCGCCGTCATGCAGATGCTCTCGAGTTCGGGCGGAATGTTGGGGTGGTAGGTCGTCGGTCGGGGGATGTGTCCGCTCTTGATTGCTTCCAGTGTCTCCAGATCGGAACCGAACTTGAACAGGCGATGGCCGGTCAGCATTTCCCAGAGGCAGGTCCCCAACGAGAAGATGTCGGATCTGTGGTCCACGGGCTCGCCGCGGCTCTGTTCGGGTGACATGTACTGGAACTTGCCCTTGAGGACCCCGGCCTGGGACTCCCGGCCCGCACTCTCCACCTTGGCGATTCCGAAATCGACGAGCTTGACGTGCCCGCCGTAGCTCACCAGGATGTTCGACGGCGAGATGTCCCGGTGAACAAGGTTGAGGGGCAGACCCATTGGGTCGGTCTTCCGGTGGGCAAATTCGAGCCCCTTGGCGGCACCGTGAATGACGTAGGCAGACAGCTCAAAGGGCAAGTGCTCGCCCAGCCGTGCCAGTCGCCGCAGGAGGCTTCGCACGTCCTTGCCCTCGACGGCCTCCATTGCGATGAAGTAGTGGCCGTCCACCACCCCGAAATCGTGGATCTGCGCGATGTTTGGGTGAACCAGCTCGACCGAGAGCTTGGCCTCCTCAATGAACATCTCCACGAACTCGGGATTGTGGGCAAAGTGGCTGAGGATCCGCTTGATAACGACGACCTTCTGGAAGCCAGAATGTCCGAAGGTCTTGGCCCGGAAAACTTCGGCCATTCCGCCAACAGCGACCTTGTCGACGAGATAGTAGGAACCGAAGGGTTGGGGGTCGAATACCGGGTGGGCCTCCGGCCCACCGTCGGCCACAGCTGGGCCCTCGGACTGGGGATGAAGGCCGTCGTTTCCGCCTGCTGCCACCTCGCCGCGATTCTAACACCCCTGCTCTGGGCTGCTGCGCGTCCTT
>CAZQTQ010000475.1:0-3752 GCA_964596025.1 uncultured Rickettsiales bacterium | reverse complement strand
CTTCGCCACCGGCACGAGCTACGTGCGCTACTCATTGGACTCCTACACCTGGGCCGACACCGGCAGCTCATCAGAGATAAGCGACTACCTCGCCGATCTCTCGGTCACCGCGCATTCAGTGACCTGCTCCTGGCTCGGCATCAACGACACTCAGAGTTACTCGTCGATCGGCCTCCTGGGCGACTGGAACTGCGGCTGCGCCTCGCTGGTCACCAGCTCCTGCCTCAGCAGTGGCTACCCCTACCACGACGACCTCGCGATCGGCGTCGGACTTCAGAGCTGCCACGACAACAACAGCTGCGCCCGAGGCGGCAGCGGCCACGCGGCCGGACAAACGCGCGGGTTAAACGGCACCGACAACTCCGGAGTGTTCGGGCCGTGGTGGGTCTTTGGGCGCTAGAGCACCCTCTCATCGAGGTGGAAGGCCAGGCGGGTTGCCATCGTCATGATGGACAGCTGTGGGTTGACCGCCAGGCTGGTCGGAAACACCGATCCATCGGACACATACAGCCCCTCATAGCCACGAAAGCGGAGATCGCAGTCCAAGGGGAAGTGGGCCTCGTCCGGCCCAAAACCACAGGTTCCTAGGGGGTGGAAGGCGGCCATGTCCAGGTCGCCAGCCGCAAAGTCCAGACCCCGAATCACCTCTTCGATGTTCTCACTCGCCGGCACCACCGGCTGCTTCCAGCTCGGCAGGATCAGCTGTTCGGCGCCCGCCTCCACAAACAAGCGCGCCAGCTTCTCCAGCCCGAAGATCACCTTGCCCAGATCGTTGCGGCTGAGGTCGTAGCGGATAAAGGGCCGCCCTCCGAAGCCCTTTTGCACCCAGCCGGACGGCTCGTCGCTGACCATGAAGCCAAAGAGCCCCAGCTCGCGCGACCGGTCCATCCAATCCTTGTGCGGCCGACCGGCCATCGGCAGGCCCACGGCCAGGATGTCCGGCGGAATGTGGGCCCCCTCCATGACCACACCCTCTTCCTGGAACTGGTCCACGCAGTAACTCTGGGGCGTCCCCGCGCCCAAGAAGAAGTTCCGCCCCGGAAAGTAGCCGCTGATCTTGATGGCCGGATGCAGGGTCAGGCGCCGGCCCAGATTGCGGTGCTTGAGACCCGAGTCCCGCAGGAGCAAGGGCGTGTGGAAGGTGCCAGCGCTGACGATGACGACCCGCGCTTGGACGACGAAGCGCTTGGTTCCCCCGCGGGGGTCGGCCACCTTGGCCACCACGCCGGTCGCCTTGAGCCCGTCCCGCAGGATTCGCTCGACCTTGGCTCCGGCCACCACCCGGGCTCCGGCCGCGACCGCCAGGGGCAGGTAGGTCAAGTCCATGCTCTGTTTGGCCAAGGTCGGGCAACCAAAGGCGCAGCGGTTGCTCCCCACACAGCCCCGGAAGTTGCGCGCCAAGGGGCCCCCGCTCCAGCCCAGCCGCTCAGCCGCTTCTTGGATGACGTGGTTCGGCTCGCCCATGAGCTCGGGCCAGACCACCTTGACGCCGATGGTCTCCTCAACCCGCCGATAGAGCGACGACAGAGCCTGCTGCCCCACCGCTTCGGGCATCTGCAGCCTCTTCTCCCAGCGCTTGTGCACAAAGCCCGGAATCCGGAGGCAGGTACCCGAGTTGATGACCGTCGTTCCGCCGACACCGGAGCCCAAGGGCACAGCAATCGGCGGATTGCCCCAGGAAAAGACGGCACCTGCGTCCCGGTACATCTCGACCAAGGCGTCGAAGGGCGCGGCCGGGAACTGGGTGTGGGGACGGTAGCCACCCGCCTCGAGCAGAACGACCTTGTGCCCACGCTCGGCCAGCTCTTTCGCCACCGGCGCACCGCCCGCCCCGCTGCCCACGATCACGACGTCGGCTTGGACAACGGGCTGGTGATTCCAGGCAGCAAAGCCCTCTTCGACCGGGAAGATCTTGTCGCGCTTGGCCACCCGGCTGTGGGTGCGATCCCCCAGCGGCTGGCGCACAGCAGGGTCAGCGTAATAGGCCGGAACACAGAGCAGAACCAGGACCTTGGCAAGCCGCTGGCCCAGACCGGCGAGGGAGCTGGGCAGCACCTCCACAAAAGCGAGGCGGTCTTCGGGGCTCAGGCGGAGAAAGGACGAACGACGGGGCCCCACCAACCACGGGAGAAAGCGGACCAACCGCAGGAGCAGACGTACTGCACGGGCCTCCAGGCCCGGCAGCCGCTCGTGAAACCGCTGGAAGCGCTGACGGAAGGCGGTCTCACCGGGGGCCAAGGCCAGGGCGGGCGTCGGCGGCGCGAGCGAAGCCGCCAGCCCCTCAGCCGTCTCGAGATCCCGAACTGAGAGATGTCGCCTCACCGCAGGGGAGACAGTCTCTCCCGGGCTGTGGGTCGAGGTAAAGCCCGCAGCGGGCCCCAGCGCCTCTAGGCCAGCTTGTAGTTGGGACCGCCTCCACCCTCAGGCGGGGTCCAGGTGATGATCTGGTAGGGATCCTTGATGTCGCAGGTCTTGCAGTGGACACAGTTGCTGAAGTTGACCTGCAGTTGGTGCCCGCCCTGGTCTTGGTCCGGCACCATCTCGTAGACCTCAGCCGGGCAAAAGCGGGTGCAGGGGTTGCCGTATTCCTCGGTGCAGCGGGTGCGACAGATGTCGGGGTCGGCAACCTTCAGGTGGCTGGGCTGGTCCTCGTCGTGCAGGACCCCGCTCAGGTAGAGGTCGTCCAGCTTGCTCTTGAAGGAGCTGTGCTGCACCGCCGGACGGTCGCTTAGCTGCGTTCCGCCGTTGGTGGCCACCGCTACGGGCGACAACGCCGCGTGATCGTGGTGCCCGTCCTTGCGCCCGACACTCCCCAGGTAGAAGGAGATCCCGGTCCGAATCGCGCCGAGGTAGAGCCCCTTGTCGAAGCTCTGGTGGAAGTTCCGACAGGCCCACATTTCGTCCTTGACGTAGGAGCCGTCGAGCCGGTCCTTGTAGGCTCGGAGCGTGTTCTCCGAGAAGTCGTCGGCAACGAGGGCATCGACCGCAGTCTCCGCCGCCAGCATGCCGCTCTTCGCCGCCAGATGCAGGCCCTTGAGGGCGGCGATGTTCATGATCTGCGCTGACTCGCCAATGAACATGGCGCCATCGCAGTAGGGCTGCTGCATCGAGTACCAGCCGCCGGCTGCAAGAGCCTTGCCGCCGTATTCTTCGACCGTCCCGCCGTCCAAGAGCTGGGCCACCTTCGGGTGCGCCTTGAAGCGCTGCAGCAGGTGCTGCGGGTCGATGGAGGGGTCCTTGTAGTCCAGGCTGACGACCAGGCCCACGCTGTAGGTCGTGTCGTCGATTCCGTAGACCCAAGTGCCACCGAGCGTGTCCTTGTCGAGCGGCCAGCCGAGCGTATGCATGACGTAGCCGGGCTTCCCCTTCCCTTCGGGGACCTTGATGATCTCTTTGACCCCGGTCTCGAACTGCCAGGGATTCCGCCCAGCATCCAGGCTCAGCCTCTTGGTGACGATCCGGCTGCAGTGGCCGAGCACGCCCTCACCAAAGAGCGTGACCTTGGCCTTGAGCAGCACGCCCGGCTCAAAGTTGCTCTTGCGCTTTCCGTGGGCGTCGATCCCCTTGTCGCCGGTCTGGACGCCGACGACCCGGTCCTCGTCCCAGAGGACGTCGACCGCCGGGAAGCCCGGGAAGATCATCACCCCCATGGACTCGGCCTTCTGCGCCAACCAGCGGGCCACACGCGAGGCCGAGACGATGAGGTTGCCCTTGTTGTGCATCGGGGGCGGAATGATCGGCAGGTCCATCCC